>QOAX01000204.1 GCA_003972865.1 Verrucomicrobiota bacterium
CTTTGGGTGAAGAACTTCCCGTCATCGGTCTGCTTTGCGACGTAGGGGGCCAGCTTGGCGTGCCAAAATGCCTTCGTGTAATCTGTGGATAAATCGCCAAAGAGCGGCAGCAAATCGTCGTAATCATCCAGATACATCGCTGTTGCCATGCTCCAGTTGCGCATGTTGGACAGGCAACGGGCCGTTTGGCCTTTTGCCTTGGCCCGGCTCAGGGCTGGCAGCAACAGGCCGGCAAGGATCACAATGATGGCGATCACGACCAGCAGCTCGATCAAGGTAAAGCCACGGGTTTTGAATGCGAACAAATGCCTTTTCATGCTGCCTGCATCCGGCAGGCTAAATTTGCCTTGATAGAATTACAACCGTATCTTCGGCTCGAACCTCGCCCGGAGCATCAGCTGTTTCCGGCACAAACAGGACAGCCCGGATCCGGCCTGATTTTGACCTCCTGAAAACTCATGTTTCGCAAATCCATCGTCAGCAACCTGCCAAACAGCGGCTCCCCCAAGCCGGAGATGATCTTGATGGCCTCCATCGCGCCGAGACAGCCGACCGTGCCCGACACCGCGCCGATCACCGGGAAACGCCGCTGCCAATCGCCCGGCTTCTCCGGATAAAGGCAACGCAGGCAACCGCTCCTGCCCGGCGCAAAGCTCGTGATGTGCGCCTCCATCTCGTACATCGAGCACTCGACCATGGGCTTGGCCAAGCGCACGCAGGCGTCATTCATCGCGAAGCGCTCCTCGAACAACGGAGCGCAGTCGACCACCAAGTCCGCGTGCCCAACAAGGTCGACCACGTTGTCGTCGTTGACATTCTCCGGCACAGCGACGATCTCGAGCCGTGGATTCAGGGCCTTGAGCGACTCGACGGCGATGTCCATTCGCGGTTGGCCAAGCCGGTCATGCCGCATGAGCAACTGCCGGTTGAGGTCGCTTGGTTTCAGGTCGCCTTTGTGGGCGAGCACGAGCCGTCCAATACCGGCCGCCGCCAGTTCATAGGCGACCAAGCCGCCCAGTCCACCGATGCGACTGATCATCACCGTCGCTGCCTTAAGCCGCCGCTGCCCCTCCTCGCCGAAGCCCTTGACCGTCGTTTGCCAAGAGTACACCTCGCGCTCGATGTCGGTCAGTTCGGGGAGATCGCTTGGCTCACCCATCGCGTGTCACCTTTCCGTCGGCGAAGCGGAAGTGGCAGCCGGCGAGGCGCTTGGCTTCGCTGGGGCTGTGGGTGATGTGCAGAATCGTCACGCCGGTTTCACGATGCACGCGCTCGAGCAACCGGCACATCTCGTCATGCAACTCCTCGTCGAGCGCGGCCAGCGGCTCGTCGAGACAGAGCACCGCCGGCTCATGCGCCAATGCGCGGCCAAGCGCGACACGCTGCGCCTCGCCGCCGCTGAGCTTGCCCGGCATGCGGTCGAGCAGCGCGGTGAGCCCGAGCAGCTTTGCCATCTCATCGACGCGCCGGGTGATCTCTGCTTGGCCAATCTTGCGGAGGACGAGCGCGAAGGCCAGTTGTTCGCGAACGATCAGCGTCGGGAACAAGGCCCGGTCCTGTGGCACATAACCGACCCCGCGCTCAGCCGGCGGCAGTTCGGTGACATTGCGATCGCCGAGGATGATTCGGCCGCATTCAATTTTACGCAGGCCGCAGATCGCCTCGAGCAGCGTCGTCTTGCCACAGCCGCTGCGGCCCATGAGCACACCGTACTCGCCGGCAGTCAGTTCCAAGCTGAGGTCGCTCAACTCAAAACTGCCCTGCCGCAACGCGATGTTCTCGAGGGCAATCATGCGAAAATTCGTTTCATGCCCAGCGTCCGGGCGATGATGAACACCACGACGGCGGCGGCGATCATGATGAGCGACACCGCCAGCATCCCCTCGGTGCGCCCGGCCTGCAACTCGAGAAAGGCACTCGTCGGCAGCACCTCGGTTTTCTGACGCGTGGCACCGGCGAAGACGAGGATCGGCCCAAACTCACCCAGCGCCCGCGCCCAAGCCAGCGTGCCGGCCGCCAGCAGTCCGCCCCTGGCCTGCGGCATGATCACCCGCCAAAACGCCTGCCGCCGGTTGCAGCCCAGCGTGAGGGCGACCTGCTCGAAGCGTTGCGGGATCTGGTCGAACGTCACGCGCATCGTCCGCACCGCGAAAGCGCACGCCACCATGAATTGCGCCAGCACCACCGCCGGCCACTTGTACACCACCGCGTCACTGAGCCACTCCGGCATGTAGCGAAACAGGATGAGCAAGCTCAGGCCCACCACCAGCGGCGGCAGCACAATCGGGATGTCGAGCAGCGTGTCGATGAGCGGTTTGCCACGAAACCCGAACCGGCTCATCATGTACCCGATCGGCACTGCGACCCACAGCGACAACAGCGTCGTAAGCGTGCAACTGATGAGGCTCAGCTTGATCGAAAAACGGATGTCGCGACTCCGCAGCGCCTGCACGAGCGGGTTGGGCTTGGAGAGCGAAAGTTTCGCCGCCGGCTCTGCGGCACCGACCACTGCGAACGAAATCTGGTTCGTCGCTGTGTCCGTGATTTCGCGGACGCCGTCCCACCCCGGCTCGCCTGCGTCGCTCACGCGGATGAACTCGCCCCACAACAACCCGTGCGCCACGTCGGTGGTCAAGGTGGCAACGTGATTCGTGACGGCGATGCCCAACACGCGAGCCTCCGGCCGCAGCGATGCCGTGATCGGCTTGCCCGGCTCGCGTGGCCGCAAAACCACCTCGCCCGACTCCGCCTCGAACAAGCCGCCGGTGATGGTTCGTTGGTCGCTCAACATGAGGCCGCGCTCGTTTTTGCCGGCACGAAAATAATAGTTTCGATTCACCTCGACCGGCACCGTGACATCGCCGCCGGTGTACCGGCCCTGCCGCACCATTTCCGGGCCAAGCACCGGCTGGTCACTGTAATTCAGGAAGACCAAGTCGGCCAAAACCATTGCGGCGATGATGAGCAGATAGCTACCGCCCAGCACGCCGAGGCCGATGAGGAACGGCTTGTCGGAAGCCACGCTAAAACCGTATGGCACCGGGTCGCTCATTGGCCATTGGCCTCCCAACTGAAGCCGAGCTGCTCGAACCGCCGGCGCGATGTCTGCGACGTGAGCCGCTCCATCAGCCGCCTGGCCAACTGCGGATACGGCGTGGTTTTGCGGGCCGCGACATTCTGCACGGCGAGAGCACGCTTGGGTTTTAGCGGCACGGCGTCGTACCGGTCCCTCAAGTGCCGGATGTTCGCCTCGTACACGAGAGCGACGTCAAGCTTTCGTCCCGCTTCCATCGTTTGCACCAGCGTGTGCGCGGTGTCGGCCATCATCACGATGTTCTGCTTGATGGGATCAAACTTGCCGGTCTCACGACACAACTCGTGGCTCAACGCGCCGAGCGTGCTCGCCTTAGGATCGGTCGTCCCGACGCGCAGCCCGCGCTTGGCCAAGTCGGCGAGCGAGCGGATGCCGTGCGGGTTGCCCTTTTCCACGAGCATCACGATGCGCGTGCTCGACACCTTGATGTCGGGGCCGAAAGGTTGGCCCATTTTTTCCTGCGCCATGTCGAGGTACGATGCGTCGCAGGTCATGAAAATGTCCGGCAACCCCTGGTCGCCGGTCTGCATCTTGCTGACGAGCGTGCCGCAACCGGCGTACACCACGTCGATCCGAGCACCTTCGCGCTGCTGAAATTCGCTGATGGTTTTCTCCACCGCCTCGCGGTTCACGCCGCCGCAATCGACGCGCAGCCTGGGCGCCTCGGCCCATTCGTCGCCGGGGATCGGCATGTAGTGGTGCCTGGCAAACACCGCCCCGCCCCGCGTCGGCGCGGCGAGGTAGCGGGCAAACTTCAGCGCCAAGGCCGGCCGCTCTGTCGTCGCCATGACCGCCACGGAAATGTCCGCCTTGCTCGCCGCCAGCTCCGGCAACTCAACCACCCGCAGCCCGAACTGCCGCGCGACCGAGTCCCACACGAACGCCGCCTGCGTCCCGGCGTTTTCCTTCACCGCCAGCGCGGCCTCGGTCACCGTCGGGAACGAAGCCGCCTTGGCTGCGTCCACCGCCACCCAGTGGCCGGATCGCTCGAGCATCTTTTTCGTCTTCTTGCCGACGCCGGCAAGCGGATCGCAAATAACAAACGAAATTTTTTGGCTCAGCAAATCGCCGCAATTGCCCAGGGCCAGGTCGCTGCCCGGCTTGACACCCAGCACCACCTTCCACGTGGCCACCTTCAGCGACTCGGCGGTCAGCCCGTCGGCGCGCGCGCGCTCGGCATAAACGTAGTCCGCCGGGACATAAACATCGGCCCGGGGCAACCCGCCCTCCTTGTCGAGCTTGAGCTTGTTCGCAAGCACGCCGCTGCTGCTGTACTCGAGGGACACCTTCGCACCGGTCTCCTGCTCGAATTTCCCGGCCGCCTCCTCGACCGCCTTCTTGACGCCGGTCGCGCAGTAAACGACCAACGTCTGCTCGCCGCCTAGGCCATCATCGGCATCCCGATTCAGGAAAAACACCAGCGCTCCCACCAGCACCGCCGTCAACACAAGCCAGGGCCAGGCGCCCTGGCCGCCACGGTCGTAGTTGTAATCGGGATCACTCATCGTTCCTTGTTCGCGGCGGCAGACCATGCCGCCAGCCGCACCCCGAAACAAGTTTGCAAAAAGACTTGTCCGGCCGCCGCGCCCGGCAATCATTCCCGCCGCATGCCAAGCCAAGCGAAAGTGTCCGTTTTGCAGATCGACGCCTTTGCCGGCGAACCCTTCACCGGCAACCCGGCGGCCGTCTGCCTGCCCGACACCGAGCCGCCGGCCGACTGGATGCAGCGGGTCGCCGCCGAGATGAATCTCTCCGAGACGGCATTCACCTGGCCAAGCGGCGACGGCTTCGGGCTACGGTGGTTCACGCCGGTCGATGAGGTGGACCTGTGCGGCCATGCAACCCTGGCCACGGCTCATGCGCTCTGGGAAACCAGGCGCCTGGCCAACGACAAGCCGGCCATCTTTAAAACCCGCAGCGGCACACTGACCGCCCGGCAAAACGGCCAACTCATTGAGATGAATTTCCCCGCCGAACCGGCCACCGAATGCGTGCCGCCCGACGACCTGGCCAGGCCGCTTGGCTCGGAGATTCTTTGGTACGGCCAAAACCGGATGGACATCCTCGTGCAAATCGCCAACGAGCAAGCGGTCCGCAACCTGGCTCCCGACCTCGACCGCTTGGCCAGGCTTGAAACGCGCGGCGTGATCGTCACGGCAATTTCAGAAAACGGCCAAGTTGATTTTGTTTCCAGATTTTTTTGCCCATCACTCGGCATTGACGAGGATCCGGTGACCGGCTCGGCGCATTGTTGCCTCGCGCCATTCTGGGCGGAGCGGCTTGGCCGCGACGAACTCGTTGGCTTCCAGGCCTCCAGGCGCGGCGGCTTTGTGAAGTGCACACTCGCCGGGGACCGGGTCCTCCTCGGCGGCCAAGCCGTGACAATTCTCTCCGGCGCGATGATCGCTCCGCCACCGGGGACTTGACCCGCCACCGGCCAAGGCATCACGTTGGCTCCCGCTGATGGGAACCGACACCCAACTCTCGCCCGGGCAAACCGCGCAGCACGTCCGGCAAACCCTGCCCGCCGGCGGGCTGTTTGCCGGACACCAGTGGCGTGTCGCCACGCGGCCGTTTCCGCTCGAGAAAAAGACCGTCAAACAGCTCGAGCAACTGGGCCGGGTGCTGCTCAAGTTCTATCAGGCCGCCAACAGGATTTACCACTGGAGCGCCGAGGGGCGGCTCCCCGCTTGGCCAAGCGCTTGGCTGGATCGCGGCAAGCCGCAGTCGATCATCGACCTCCAGCGCGACCGGGCCTTCCGGGCCGAGCTGCCGCGAGTCATCCGGCCCGACATTTTGCTGACCGACGACGGAATGCTCATCACCGAGCTGGACAGCGTGCCCGGCGGCATTGGCCTCACCGCCTGGCTCAATCGCGCTTACGCCGGGGCCGGGGCCGAGGTGCTCGGCGGCGTGACCGGTATGCTCGACGGTTTCGCCGGCATCTTCGGCGATGCGGCAAACGTGCGCCTGGTGGTCTCCGACGAATCGGCCACCTACCGGCCGGAGATGGAGTGGCTCGCCGCGCAGATCGATCCCGGCCGCTTCAGTGTCAACGGGCAGGACTTCACCGGCTTCAGCGATGGCGACGCGGTGTATCGGTTTTTTGAACTGTTCGATCTCCCAAACGTGCCCGCCGCCGGGCCGCTGTTTGCCGCCGCGGCCAACAAACGCATCAGCGTCACCGCTCCACCGAAAGCGTTCCTCGAGGAGAAAATGCTCTTCACGCTGTTCCACAACCGCAACCTCGCCGAGGCTTGGCGACAGCAGCTTGGCGACAGTTACCAGCGCACGCTTGAGGCGCTCCTGCCACAAACGTGGGTGATCGATCCGGCGCCGCTGCCGCCGCACGCCGCCTTCCCCGGCCTTGGCCTGACCGACTGGGAACAGCTCAAGGAGCTTTCGCAAAAGGAGCGCAACCTCATCCTGAAAATCTCCGGCTTCTCCGAGCAGGCCTGGGGCGCACGCGGCGTCTGGCTCGGCAGCGACCTGTCACGCGACGAGTGGGCAACGGCGGTTGACCAAGCGATTGAGGGCTTCGACGAGTCGCCGCGCATCCTGCAGCGTTACCACCGGCCAACGCGTGTCGACGCCGAGTGGTACGACTTTGAGCTTGGCCAAGCGACGCCGATGCAGGGCCGCGTCCGCCTCTGCCCCTATTACTTCGTCCACGGTGAATTTGACACGGCCAAGGCCAAGCTTGGCGGTGTGCTGGCCACCATCTGTCCCGCCGACAAAAAAATCATCCACGGCATGAGCGAAGCCATCCTCGCCCCATGCGCCCTCGGCCAAGCGTGATCGAAGGGCTATCGCGTCGGTTCGCCAACTTGGCCGCTTGACAACTCGCTTGGCCGGGCAAACTCTCCGCGCGGCATGAAACTGGTTTTCAACTTCGTCGTCCTGATTTTCGCTGGCCTGCTCCTCGCCGGCTGCGCCACCGACAAGGAACTGCGCAAACTCGAGTCCGCCTATCAGGCGCAGCTCGGGGAATATGCTGACGCGCTAAAGAACGGCGAGATCGACAAGGCCGAGCACGACAAAAAAGTCACCCAGCTCAACGCCCGCTACGGCCGGCGGCGCGCCATGATGGAGCGGGACATTTACGGCAGCGGCATCAAGTCACCCGGCCGCCGGCCCACGATCGGCCGGGGCGGCCGCCGCTACTGAGCTGCTTCCGCGCTTGGCCAAGCTATGCTGCCGGGTATGAACCGCTTCCAGCATATCCTTGCTTCGCTGCTGCTTGGCTTGGTTTCGATCACAACCCAAGCAGCGGATAAACCCAATGTCATCCTCATCATGTGCGATGATCTTGGCTGGGGGGACGTTGGGTTTAACGGGAACAAAACCATTCGCACACCGCACCTCGACGCGATGGCCAAGGCGGGGCTGAAGTTCAATCGGTTTTATGCGGCAGCACCAGTTTGCAGCCCGACACGCGGGAGCTGCGTCACCGGTCGGCATCCGTATCGCTACGGCATTCCGTTCGCCAACTCCGGCCACATGAAGCCGGAAGAATTGACGCTGGCGGAGTTGCTCAAGAAGCAGGGCTACACGACCGGCCATTTCGGCAAGTGGCATCTCGGCACGCTGACGAAAACCGTGAAGGACGCCAACCGGGGCGGCCCGCGCGGCGCCAAGCATTTTTCGCCCCCGCAGGCCAACGGCTTCGACGTCTGCTTCTCGACCGAGTCCAAAGTGCCGACTTGGGATCCGCTACTCCGGCCCAAGGGCAACAACTCCAACAAGTGGTGGGATGCCGTCACCGCCGCCGATGACGCCAAGCCGTACGGCACCGCGTATTGGAACGAGCGCGGCGAACCAGTCACGCAAAACACCCGTGGCGATAACTCGCGCGTGATCATGGACCGTGCGATTCCGTTCATCCGCGGTGCGGCCAAGCGCGGGCAGCCGTTCTTCAGCATCGTGTGGTTTCATGCGCCGCACCTGCCGGTCGTCGCCGGGCCGAGGCACGCGGCGATGTACGCCGAATACCCGAAATACGCGCAGCATTACTACGGTTGCATCACGGCGCTGGACGAACAGGTCGGGCGGCTGCGCGCGGAGCTGCGCGCGCTTGGCATCGCCGATGACACGCTGTTGTTTTTTTGCAGCGACAATGGGCCGGAGGGTAAATCCGGCAGCGCGCCGGGCACGGCGGCACACTTCAGCGGGCGCAAACGTTCGTTGCTCGAGGGCGGCATTCGCGTGCCGGGAATCGTCGAGTGGCCGGGGCGTGTGAAGGCCGGCCGATCGACCGACATCCCATGCGTCACCAGCGACTATCTGCCCACCATCCTGGACTTGCTCGGGGTGGAGCCCATCACCGACCGATCGATCGACGGCATCAGCCTGGTGCCGCTGCTCGACGGAAACATGGCCAAGCGCGGCAAACCGATCGGCTTCGAGTCGAAGGGGCAGCTCGCCTGGGTCGGCGACCGGTACAAACTTTACCGCAGTGGCGGAGCGGCTGAGTTCAAGCTGTTCGATCTCGTCGCCGATCCGTCCGAGAAAACCGACTTGGCCAAGGCCCAGCCGCGCTTGGCCAAGCGCTTCGCCGGCGAGTTGGCGGCGTGGCGCGCCTCCTGCCGGGCCAGCGCGGC
>QOAX01000017.1 GCA_003972865.1 Verrucomicrobiota bacterium
GGGCGGCAGCCAGCGGTGGATGCGGAGCAGTCCGGGTTCGCCGAGTTTTCCGGCGTCGAGGCTGCGCTTGACCGCCTGGATCGACGGCAAAAACCGCCAAGTGTGAGCCGGCATGAGCATGGTGTCCGCTTGGCCAAGCGCAGCGATGTCGGCGAGCAACGGGCTGGCGAGCGCCGGTTTTCCGGCGTCGGCGGCCTTGGCCAAGCTCGCCGCTTGGCCGGGATCGGCGTCGATGACGACGGCGTCAAAGTCGTTGGCATGCTCGGCGAACAGCGATTCCGGCGAGGCCGCAGTCATCGCTTGGCCAAGCGCCTGGCCGGCTTGGCCGTCGGAGACGGTCAATGGCGCGAACGCAGCCCAAGCCGCCCGGTGCAATCGCGTTCGGATGGCTCCGTACGATTCAGCCGCTTTTGCATGGCCAATGAGCGCGAGGCGGATCATTATTGGTCTGCCGTTATCATGCGGGGCTGGGAATGTCTCACGCGACATTCGCCGGGCCAAACCAATTTGTTGCGGAAGCAGCAAGTCTTCAGCATCATTCGCCCGTTCAACGAACTCGAAAGGCCAATCGTGCCAGATCCGGACGAAAATCAATCCATCCACAAGCTCACCCAGACGGGCAGGTACATTATCATTATCGCGGCTTTTCTCGGTTGGTTTTTTGGTGGGATGCATTTGGGCATCACGTCGCTCTCAATGGGCTCGGCAGCCAAGGATCTGTTGCGTGGCACGGGTCAGTTCGAGGTGACGGTAGCGGAACGATCGGCGGCGCAGCAGCAGTTCGAGGAATCCGGCAAGGGTGATGTGCAGGGGCTGGCGCAGGCCAAGGCCGTTCAACGGCTCGAGACAGCGAGCAGCAAGTGGTACGGATACTATATCTGCGCGCTGCTCTTTGGCGGCGCGGCGGGAGGGCTGGTGTTTGGGCGGATCGGCGATCGCTTCGGTCGTGTGAAGGGCATGACGGCGGCGATCTGCTGCTACTCGGGTGTGTCCTTCGTTGCCTACTTTGCACGAACGCCGGAGCAGCTTTTGGTGGCTCGCTTCGTGGTGTGCATGGGCGTGGGCGGGATGTGGCCCAACGGTGTGGCGCTGATGAGCGAAGCATGGGCCGGTGCCTCCCGGCCATTGCTCGCCGGAGTGATCGGCACGGCGGCGAACATCGGGATCTTCATGGTGGGCGTCGCGGGAAAACTCCGCGAGGTGACAGTCGATGATTGGCGCTGGGTGATGCTCATGGGCGCGGCGCCGATTGTGCTGGGCTTGCTGGTGCCATTGATCGTGCCGGAGTCGCCCCGCTGGCTGGCTCAACGAGCCCGGGGCAGTTCCCCTGGAACTCCGGAGAAAACGAGAACCAAGCCCGAGGCAAGCACCGGCGAGATTTTCCGGCCGGGCATGTTTGCGGTCACATTGGTTGGTATTTTGTTGGCGACGGTGCCGCTCTTCGGCTCGTGGGGCAGTTCAAACTGGGCAGTGAAATGGGCGGAGGATGCCGGGTCGGATGGCCTGAAGGCGCAGGTGATCATGGCGCGATCGTTGCCGGGTATCTTCGGCAGTTTCATGGGTGGTTGGATCGCCAGTCTCGTGGGTCGACGGCGCAGCTATTTTTTTAACAGCCTGATTTGCCTTGGCAGCGCGCAGTGCATGTTTTGGTTTTCGAGCCCGACAGAGCCGACCGTGTTCCTCGTGTGGACGGCGGTGCTAGGCTTTTTCAGCGGAATATTCTTCGGATGGCTGCCGTTATTTTTGCCGGAATTGTTCGTGACGCGTGTGCGCTCGGTCGGTGCCGGAGTTTGCTTTAATTTCGGGCGCATCATCACTGCGATAACGGTGTTCGTGACCGCCGGACTCATCGCATATTTCGACAATGACTTCCGCCAGATTGGCCGGATTACCAGTTTAATTTACCTGTTCGGCGCGGTGGGAATTCTCCTCATGCCCAAGGGCGTGGAGGGGAAAATCAAGGATTAGCGCGAAGCGACCCCGCCGGTTTTGGATTGAACGCGCTTTGGCCCAACGCTATCAACCACCGCGTGAATCCGGACAACGAAACCCATTCGGGAGAATTTCAATTCAACGTCGGCGTGATCGGGGCCACCGGCTACATCGGCGCCCCGTACCGTGCGGAGATCCGCCAGGCTGCCGGAGCAAACATTGTCGCGTTGTGCGCCCGCCGCCGCGAACTGCTCGAGCGGGCAGGTGAGGAGGACGGCGCGGAGTTGCTGACCGGCAACTGGCGCGAGGTGGTACAGCACCCGCACGTCAACTTCGTCATCGTCGCCACGCCGGACGCGCTGCATCACGAGGCCGTGATGGCTTGTGCCGATGCTGGTAAACATCTGCTCTGCGAAAAACCGGTCGGTGTGAACGCCGCCGAAGCCTACGAAATGTGGGCGGCGTACCGCGATGCCGGGCTGGCGCATTACGTGCCGTTTTGGACGCGTTACTGCGAGCCGTTCGTGCGAACCCGCGAGGTGATTGAGTCCGGTGTCTTGGGCGACATTCGCGGCGTGGTCTATCGCTGGCACAATCCGCGCCCGGATGACATGCCACTCACGTGGCGCGATGACGCCGGGTTGTCGGCGGCCGGCAGCATCGCCGACGTCGGCTCGCACGCCTACGACACCTTGCGCTGGTTGCTTGGCTGCGAGGCAACGCGGGTGCAGGCGCATGCCGACACGATCACCCCGGCCAGGGCCGACCTGGGTGCGATCAACCTCACTGAGGCGCTTGGCCAAGCGGGCGGTCAGGCGGAGGCGGCCAAGCGCAAGGGAGAAACGTTCGATTACGCGAGCGTGGCATGGGAGTTCGACGACGGCGCCGTGGCGACGCTGGTGCTGTCACACACGCCGTTTTTCCGGAAGGGCATCGCGCCCGAGTTGGAACTGCACGGCACCAAGGCGTCGCTCGGCCTGGACCGCGTGAGTGGTAACCTGACCTTGGCCAAGCCGGATGAACCGGTGGAGGTGATTGACACCGTGCCCGACAACGGTTTTGGCAATCGTTTCGTGAAATACGTTTTCCCCAGCCTGCGCCAGGCGCTCGCCGGGGAGGAAACCGGCCATCCCGACCTGAAGGACGGCTGGCGCGTGCAACTTTTCACCGACGCGGCCGCCCGCTCAGCCCACTCTGGCCGCTGGGAAACAGTGGAGTGAGGGCTTGATTATTCTTACCGAACCGGTCGGGAATAATTCCTTGCGAAGACGAACCAGACGATTAGGCCAAGTGCTACAATTCCGAGGATCAGAATTACACTTGTTGGATTGGTGCTCAATACGCCCCAAGTCATCCACGCTGTCAGCAAAAGAAAAACGATCGGTGGCAGTGGAAACAAAGGCAGTTTCACGGGACGATGCAGATTTGGTTTTCGAATGCGCAACACAATCACACCGGTGATTGCGACACCGGTGGTTAGAGTGACCAGGGTTCCAACGGACTCCAACAAATCCTTGAGCTCAGTTACCCAAATCAGGGCCAAACTTAAAATGCACTGCAATACCAATGCATTAACAGGTGATCCCCGACGATTCAGTTGAGCCATTCGGCTTGGAAGTTCACCTCTACTGGCCATCGAGTAAATTACTCGCGATCCAATCATGATCGCAACACCAAGGGTCGAAAAAAAGACCAGCATGATCAGTACGTTGACAATGACACCGATCGATTCACCGAATAAGCGCTTGGCCACGAAAAAGCCGATTTCCACGATCCCTTCACCTTTGGCGTTTATCATTTCATGGGGTGCTGCAGCCCAAAGAAAAACCATGTTCACAGCAAGGTAGAGCAGGGTCACGATGCTGACTCCCAGTATCATGGATCGCTTGAGATTTTTCTCTGGATTAAGAATTTCCCCGCCGATGAATGAGGTGGCCATGTTTCCCTGGTAGGCAAACGATGTTGCAGCAAGGGCGGCGCCTAACGCCGCAGCACTTGTCCCGAAAAGAACCCCATCACCTGATTCTAAAGTGGATGCAGCAAGTGTCGTATATCTGAATCCCAGCCAGTTCTCCAATACATTGGGGGCCGATACTGCTGTCGATTCTGATGAGAAACCCAAAGTGATGAACGCCAAAAGTAGGCCAATCTTAAAGAAAGCCCCGAGGAGATTGATGACATTGCCCTCACGGACACCGATTGAATGGATCGCTGTGACGAGGCAGACTGCCAGACTGGCAGCAAGAGGGGGTGAAATGGATGGGAGAAGCTTGTTGAAGTAAAAGCCAAATGCACCTCCCATTATTGAAATGGAGCCGACAATCCCAAAGAAAGCAATCGAGAACCCAGCCACAAACCCGGCCGGACGGCCAAAAATATTTCTGATGAAAACATAGGTTCCCCCCGCTTCCGGCCAAATGTTGGCCAACTCAATGATGGATAGTGTCCCGCACATGGCCAACACACCGGCGATCAACCAGACAGTCATGATTGCGGAGCTGCTTCCCAATTCCGCTGCGAACAGGCCGGTGGTCGTGAAGATGCCGGCACCGATCATGTTGCAAACCACAAACCCAGCGCCTGAGCAGAGTCCAAGCACTCGTTTTTGTTGGTTGCCCTGATGCGGCATGAAAATAATTCGGTCGCTCCGTGTTATCTTGCGCCAGGTGCGTTCCGGTCTGAGGGAGTGGATATATCAGCTGCCGGAGACGTCGAGGCAGGTGAGGTCGCCGCGGGAGTTGCGGCAATAGATGCGGCCGTTGGCCAGCACTGGCGTGGTCCAGCACTTGGGGCCGGTCACCTGCGCACGGGAAATCTCCGTGAACTCACCGGTGTTGGCTTCCGCGACGACGAGTTCGCCTTGGTTACTGATGATGAGCAGTTTTTTGCCGATGGCCTGGATCGCCCCGAAGCCGCCGAAACTGTCCTCCTCCCACTGCACCTTGCCGGTGGCCAGCTTGATGCACTTGAGCGTGGCGCGGCCGGTGTTGCCGTCGAAGCCGAACACATGACCGTCGATCAGCACGCATGGATTGAAGTGGTTACGCATGTTTTTGTTTTCCCAAAGCTTGGTCACTTTATCGCCGTTGACTTGCAGCAGCGCGCAGCCGCGGTCGTAGCCGGACGAGATGAACACCTTGTCACCGATGAGGATGGGGTCGGCGACGTTGGTGTCGTGCTTGGTTTCCCACGGATAACTCCAAAGCACGCTACCGGTTTTCGGATCCACTGCGACGAGTGCCCTGTGCGTGAACATCACCAGCTCCCGGCGACCGTCCCGAACGTGGGGTACGATGGACGAGTAGCTCGCGGATTCGCGGCCGGTGCTCCAGAGAATCTTGCCGCTCTTTTTGTCGAGCGCCGTGCCGTGTGCGCCGACATTGACGAACAACGTTCCGCCGATAACCAGCGGAGAGCCGGCGAAGCCCCACGTCGGGCGCTTGGCCTTGGTTTCCGAGGCGACATTTTTCTGCCAGACAACGTGGCCGTCGGCTGCGCCAAAACAGATCAACTGTCCGCGCTTGCTCAGCGTGTACACACGGTCGCCATCGACGGTGGGTGTGCCGCTTGGGCCGCCGGCGTAATACTTCGGGTCGAGCTTGGCCTCGTAGGCGTGCGACCAGATCACCTTGCCGGTTGCGGCGTCAAAACAGAACACGGTGTCCTTTTCCGGGCCCCTGCCGCGTCCGGAGTTGCCGAGCGTGTAGACTTTGCCGTTGGCCACCGACACCGACGAGAAACCGGTGCCGACCCTGGCTTTCCACAGGCGCTTGGGGCCGTCGTCGGGCCACTTGTCCAGCCAGCCGGTCTCGGAGGAGACGCCGTTCAGGTTGGGGCCGCGCCAGCGAGTCCAGTCGCCAGCGCTGGGCTTGGACAAGCCGCTAAACAGGCCAAGCGAAACGAAACCCACCAAAAAAAGACGAACAAAAGAAGAGTTCATGACGGCGATGGGTAAACAACTGCCGATGGCCAGTCAAACCACAAAGGCAGATTGGCCGCGCTTGGCCAAACGACAAAAAGTTAGGCTCAACTAACTTTTTTTGTTGACCTTGGCGCCGCATCGAAATATAGCCTTGCCTATCTTTTGGCGGACACGCCGTTTTTAAGGGTTTTCTGCCCATCGTGTCCGTTCAACTGAACTTTTTTAACGGATGAAACGTATAGCTTTAATCACAATCGGTTTGGTGGCCGCGGCGGTTTACACGCCAGCACACGCGGCCAAGATGAACGTCGTCGGCACCACGACCATGGTGACCGACATGGTGAGGGAAATCGGCGGCGACCGGGTGAACGTGGTCGGCTTGATGGGGCCGGGCGTGGATCCGCACCTGTACAAGCCGGCCTCCGGCGACGTGGTGAAACTCCAGCGGGCCAAGATCATTTTTTACTCGGGGCTGATGCTTGAGGGGCGCATGACCGACCTGTTTTTCCGCATGGCTCGCGCGGGCAAGTTGGTTTACGCCGTCACCGAGTCGATCCCGGAAAAAGATCGTCTCGAGCCGGCGGAGTTTGCGGGGCATTGGGATCCGCACATCTGGGGCGACCCGATCCTGTGGAGCAACTGCATCGTCACCGTGGTCGATGGCTTGAGCAAGGCTGACCCCGCCGGTGCGGCGGATTACGCCAAGCGAGGCAAGGCGGTTGATGCATCGTACAAGGCGATGAAGGAATGGGCGCTCAAGCGCATCGCCGAAGTGCCGAGGGAGCATCGCATCCTCGTCACCAGCCACGATGCGTTCAATTATTTTGGCCAGGCGTTTGGGTTTCAGGTCGTCGCCGTGCAGGGCTTGTCAACGGTGACCGAGGCCGGCCTGGCCGACATCGCCAAGATGGTGGACTTCATCAAGAAAGAGAATATCAAGGCCATCTTCATTGAGAGCAGCGTCAACCCGGCGGCCATCAAGCGGGTGAGCAAGGACTCCGACGTGAAGATCGGTGGTGAGTTGTTCTCCGATGCATGCGGCGCGTTGGGAGACATGCACGAGGCTCACGGCGAGAAGTACGACGTTGGCACTTACATCGGCATGCTCAAGCACAACGTCAACACCGTCGTCGACGCCCTCAAGTAAGCTGCAACAACTTGAACCTTGAAGACCATTTCCACTTTTACTGCGATCGTCATGACGTTGTCCTTGGCAACCGCGGGCGAGTTCACCACTTTCAAGAACGATCAGGGCATCGATCTTTTTTTTGACTATACTGCAGAGGTGATGAGCAACGTCTCCGGCGGTGACCACACAGGAACAGGCTACAATGGACGGGCCTCATTTGGTATTGAGGCCGACCTTGGCCAAGCGCTTGGCTGGCAAGGACTAACGCTACGATTGAGCGGCATGGATCTGCACGGCTCCGGCATCGGCAGCCGCGTCGGTGACATGTTGGGCGTGAGCAACATCGAGGGCTACGGAAGTGTGCGGCTTTACGAGTCGTGGGTGGAGAAATCGTTCGTTGGTGAGTCGCTGAGCCTACGTGTCGGGTTGCTGCTGGCGGATGAGGAATTCTCGACGCTCGACACCGCCGGCCTGTTCCTCAACTCAACCTTCGGCTGGCCGGAGTTCATTTCGATGAACACGGTCAACACCGGCCCGGCGTTCTACATTCCCGCGCTTGGCCTGCGGTTGCTCTGGGAACCAAGCGAGGCGTGGTATGGCCAGGTCGGAGTCTTCGATGGTGACACCTTCGACTCGCCCGAAAGTGACGACACGGTTAACCGACATGGCTTGCACTTGGAACTGGGTAACAGTCAAGGCACTTTCGGCATGGTGGAAGTCGGCTATCGGCACAACCAGGCAAAGGATGTTGACGGCCTCCCCGGCACGTACAAACTCGGTGGCTGGTGGCACTCGGGCGAGTTTGACGACTTCCGAGGTGGCGCGTCACACGACGGAATACAGGGCGTGTACGCGTCCGGCGAGCAGATGGTTTACCGCGAGTACGGCGACCAGGGGCTGAGCCCCTTCGTCCGCGCCGGATTCGCGCCGGAAGATCGCAGTGCGATCGATTACAGTTTTCAGGTTGGCTTGAATTATGTTGGGCTGCTTCCCGGCCGCGACATCGACACCACGACTCTTGGCCTGTCACACGCACATATTAGCGATGATCTGCCCGGGCGCACCTCAGAGACCGTGGTTGAGGCGGCGTATGAGTTTGTCATGAGCGACGATTTCATCATCCAGCCAAGCATGCAGTGGGTCAGCGACCCCGGCGCGACCGGCGAACTTGACGACGCGCTGCTGCTTGGCCTGCGGGTCAACCTGAGTTTTTAGCATGGCAGATTCCCTGGCAACCAACGGCGAGAACATCCCGCTTGAGATTCACGATCTGACGGCTGGGTATCACAAGAAACCTGTGCTTTGGGGCATCGACCTGCAGGTGCCCAGGGGCAAGCTGGTCGGGATTGTCGGGCCGAATGGTGCCGGCAAATCGACCCTTATCAAGGCTATTATGGGCCTGGTGCCGCCGAGCAGCGGATGGGTGAAGATCTTTGGAAAAACGTACAAAGAGAACCGCCGACGAGTCGGCTATGTGCCTCAGCGCGAGTCGGTTGACTGGGATTTTCCGGTCACGGTGATGGACGTGGTGATGATGGGCCGCTACGGGCATGTCGGCTGGTTCAAGCGCCCAAAGAAGGCTGACCGCGATATCGCCCGAGACTGTCTCGACAAGGTGAAGATGCTGCCGTTTGCCAAGCGGCAGATTTCCAACCTGAGCGGCGGCCAGCAGCAGCGTGTT
>QOAX01000019.1 GCA_003972865.1 Verrucomicrobiota bacterium
GGGCTACGACACGGCGTGCATTGGCAAATGGCACCTCGGTTTTGGCACCCAGTCCCCACCGGACTGGAACGGGTTGCTCAAACCCGGCCCGTTGGAGCTTGGTTTCGATTCCTACTTTGGCCTACCGGTGGTGAACAGTCATCCGCCGTTTGTTTATGTCGAAAACCACCGGGTCGTCGGCCTCGATAAAAAGGATCCTTTCGTCTACGGCCAGAAGGCGGAGACGCGTCTGTTTGACGAGAAATTTAAAACCGACGCCATTGGCGGGGCAAAAAGAGCGCACAAGTTGTTCGACGACGAACGGGTGGGAACCACCTTTGCCGGCCGGGCGACCGACTGGATTCGATCCAAGGCAAAATCCAGCAACCCGTTTTTCCTCTATTTCGCGACGAGCAACATTCACCACCCGTTCACCCCGGCCAAGCGCTTTCAGGGGACCAGCCAAGCGGGACGGTACGGCGATTTCATTCACGAGTTGGACTGGATCGTTGGCCAAGTGATGAACATGTTGGATGAAGCCAAGGTCGCCGACAACACGCTTTTGATTTTCACCAGCGACAATGGAGGGATGCTCAACCGCGGAGGGCAGGAGGCGTGGCGCAGGGGGCACCGGCTGAACGGCGATCTGCTTGGGTTCAAGTTTGACGCTTGGGAAGGCGGCCACCGCGTGCCGTTTATTGCCCGTTGGCCGGGGAAAATCGAGGTTGGCAGCGTGTCGGATTCATTGATCAGCAACGTCGATTTGTTTGCCACCGTGGCAGCGATCACCGGGCGCAAGCTTGGCCCAAGCGAGGGTGAAGACAGCTTCAACATCCTCCCTGCGCTGACCGGTGAACCGGGAACCAAGGTTCGCGATCACCTGTTGATAGCGCCACTGAGGAGAACCCATCTGTCGATGAGAAAGGGCGACTGGATATACATTGGTGCGAGGGGACACGGCGGTTTTGGCGCGAAGAAAGTCGGCGAACATGGGCTCGGCGGCCCTGCTGCCCAGTTGTTCACCGGCCACGTTAACAGCGATATCGAAGACGGTAAAATCAAGCCGGACGCACCCAGCGCCCAGCTCTACAACTTGGCGAAGGATCCCTACCAAAAACAGAACGTCATACGGAGCTACCCCAAAATCGCGGAACAAATGAAGTCAGAAATGGAACGCATCCGGGCAAGCCCAACCGCCCCCCACACCGTCCTTGGCATTTAGCGGATCATACCTCAAAGTCACTCAAGTGTCATGAAGCCATTCATAACAATCCTTGTTGGTAGCTTTCTTCACCTGTTTGCGCAGGCCGCGCAGCCGAACATCGTGCTCGTGTTTATTGATGACATGGGGTGGGGGGATTTTTCCTGCTTTGGGAATCAGGACGCGCAGACGCCGCACATCGATCGCTTGGGCAAGGAGGGAGTGCGGTTCGAGCAGTTTTATGTGAACTCGCCGATTTGTTCGCCGTCGCGCACGGCGATTTCCACGGGACAATATCCGCAGCGCTGGGGCATCACGTCGTACCTCGCGCATCGCGATCTGAACACTCGCCGCGGCATGGCGCAGTGGCTCGATCCCAAGGCACCGATGCTTGCCCGTTCGCTGCAGCAGGCCGGTTATGCCACGGGGCATTTTGGGAAATGGCACATGGGCGGCCAGCGAGATGTGGCCGAGGCGCCGGCGATCACCGAGTACGGCTTCGACGCGTCGCTCACCAACTTTGAGGGCATGGGCCCGAAGCTACTGCCGCTCACACTCAAACCGGTATGGACGGAACCGCGCCGCATCTGGGCCGATGCCGAGCGGCTTGGCCAAGGCGCGCGATGGATGTTGCGATCGAAAATCACCGGCGGGTTTGTGGACGAAGCCATTCCATTTATCCAAAAGGCCGGCAAGGCCATGCAGCCGTTTTACATCAACCTCTGGCCCGACGACGTGCATAGCCCCTTCTGGCCGCCGGTGGAAAAATGGGCCGCCGGCAAGCGCGGTCTGTACCATTCCGTGCTGCAGGAAATGGATCGGCAACTCGGCAAACTCTTCGACCTTATCCGGAATGATTCCGTGCTGCGCGAAAACACGCTTGTGCTCGTCTGCTCCGACAACGGTCCGGAGCAGGGCGCCGGCTCAGCCGGGCCGTTCCGGGGCTTTAAGACGCAACTTTATGAAGGCGGCGTGCGCTCCTCGCTCATCGCCTGGGGCCCCGGGCTCGTGACCAGGCAAAACCACGTGAACCGCACCTCGGTCTTTTCCGCCATCGACCTCGTGCCCACGCTGCTGGACCTCACCGGCACGCCGCATCCCAAGGGCACAAAATTCGACGGCGAATCACTGCCCGGCACCCTCCTCGCCAAAGTCGCCCGCTCACGGCTTGCGCCCATTTATTTCCGCCGTCCGCCCGATCGAGATTCATTTTACGGCGACAATGACTTACCGGACTTAGCCGTGCGGAACGGCCAATGGAAATTCCTCTGCGAATACGACGGCACCGCCCCCGAGCTCTACAACCTGCAAACCGACCGCGCCGAAACCAAAAACCTTGCCGCCCAAAACCCCGACCTTGTCGCCCAGTTCACCAAGTCCTGCATAGCCTGGCACAAATCCATGCCCCCAGACAACGGTCCGCAGCTCACCGGCAACTTCCGGCGGAAGCCTGCTAAAAAACCAACGGAAAAAAAGTAACCAAACGCTTGGCCAAGCTGGGAGCGCAGAAGGATTAACCCACTTCGAACACTACTTGGCCAAGGGCTTCCGTTTTGGGAGTGATGCCCAGGCCGGAGGTGGTTGGGGCGGCCAGGCGGCCGTTGTTTCTTTGTGGTGCACCGTCGGCGATTGAGACGGTGACGTAGCTGTTGAAGTCGGTGGAGGAGAAAAGCAGCTCGGTCGGGGTGCTGTGGGCCAAGTGCGAAATCGCCGATGTGATGATGTCACCGCCCCAACTGTCCTCGATGGTCATCGCGATGCCGAGCGACACACAGAGGTCGCGCGCTTGGCGAGCCTTGGTCAGTCCGCCGAATTTGCTGATCTTGATGTTCACGACATCCATCGCCTGCAGGCTGTTGGCCCGGAGCAGGATCGGCAGTCCGTCGATGCTCTCGTCGAGGACGAACGGGTGGTCGGTCATCTTCCGGATCGAGTAACATTCCTCAAATGTCTCACACGGTTGCTCGATGTAAACATCGACGTCCTTCACGGCGCGGACGACTCGCGCGGCCTCGTGCATGAGCCAGCCGGTGTTGGCGTCGGCGATGAGCACGTCGCCCCGTTGCAATTCCGCCGACACGGCGCGGATGCGTTCGATATCCGTCTCCGGATCACCCCCGACTTTGAGCTGAAACTTTCGGTAGCCCTCGGCGCGATAACCGGCGACTTTGCTAGCCATCGCCTCGGGCGATTTCTGCGAGATGGCGCGATACAGCATGAAGTCATCGCCGTATCGTCCGCCGAGCAGGTTGCAAACCGGCTGACCGGTCGCCTGCCCGAGGATATCCCAGCAGGCCATGTCGAGAGCCGACTTGACGTACGGATGGCCCTTGAGCGTGGCGTCCATGTGGCGGTTGAGCTTGGCCAATTGCGTCGGATCCTGGCCAAATAGCGCCGGCGCGAGCACTTGGATGCCGGCGCGGGCGCCCTCGGCGTAAGCCGGGAGATAAACCGGGCCTAGCGGGCAGACTTCGCCGTGGCCGGTGATGCCTTCGTCGGTCTCGATTCGCACGACTGTGCTGTCGAAAACCTGCACCGACTTGCCGCCGGCCCAGTTGTAGCTGCCCTCGTGCAGCGGCAGGTCAACCTGAAAAACGCTGATTTTGCTGATCTTCATGAGTGCTTGGGGAGGGTCGATGCTTGTGCGGCTGAAATCAACCCGGAATACGCTTGCCCAAGCGATGACAAAAACATTGCCCGGACGGGCGCTTTGCATTAGCGAAGCGGGCGTCCGGAGAGGAACTGGGGCATGGAACTTCAGATTGGCATTGTGCTGGGATTGCTGGTGGTCGCCGTGGGGCTGTTTGCCACGCGGGCGTTGCCGGTGGATTTGGTCACGATTTTGCTCCTGCTGGCGCTGGTGCTGACCGGCGTTCTCGAGGCCACCGAGGCGTTCGCCGGTTTCAGTTCACAGATCATTATCATCCTCGGCTCGATCTTCGTGATCAACGGCGCGCTGCTGGAGGGGCGCGTGCTCGATCTTGTCTCCGCCTGGCTGCTTCGGGTCGCGGGGGGGAACGTCAACAAACTTCAACTGACGATTATGTCGGTGGTGGGCGGCTTGTCGGGCTTCATGAATAACACGGCGGTCACGTCGCTTTTCATTGGCCCGACGATGTCCATCGCGCGCAAGCTCAAGATCAGCCCGTCGAAGCTGCTGATGCCGGTTTGTTTTGCGTCGATCCTCGGCGGCACCTGCACGCTCATTGGCACCTCAACCAATGTCGCCGTCAGCGGCGAGCTTGCCAAGCAGTACGAGACCGACTTGGACGAGTGGATGGCCAACGGCGGCACCGACTTGAACGGCGACGGTACAATCGATTCTGCCGATTACCTGCAGTACGCCGAGGCGAATAACCTCAAAATTTACAAGCCGCTTGGCCTTTTTGAGATCACGCCGGTTGGCTTGCTAATCATGGGTGTGGGCATTGCCTACCTGATGTTTTTCGGGCGTCGGTTGCTTCCCGATTACCCCGACGAGAGCCTTGCGGAAGGTTTCAACATACGCGAGTACCTCTCCGAGATCGTGGTGATGCCGGGCTCGAGGCTGATCGGCCAGCGTGTGTTTGAGTCTTCGCTCGCGGAGATGGAGTTTCGCATCGTCAAAATCCTTCGCAAGAAACGCAGCTTTGTTCCAAACACCCGGTCCGCCATCGAGGAGGGCGACGTGTTGCTGATCTCCGGCAGCATGGAAGACCTGATGGCGGTGAAGGATGCCAGTGGCATCGAGATTCACGCCGAGACCAAGCTGGAGGACGAGGCGTTGCAGACCGAGGAGGTGAAGATCGCCGAGTTGCTGATCACGCCGAAGTCCACACTCATCCGCCGCACGCTAAAGGAGACCGAGTTCCGGCAGCGGTTCGGCCTGGCGGTGCTGGCGATTTACCGCCACGGCCAGTCGCTTGGCCGCAAACTCGGCCTCATCCGGCTGCGTGCCGGTGATCTGTTGCTCGTGCAGGGCTCGGAGGAACGACTCCAATCGCTTCAACACGACACCAACCTTGTGTGCCTGGATGCCACTGAAGCGCCGAGTGCGGATCGCCGGCAAAAGGGTTTTCGTGCGCTGGGCTTTTTCGCCTTGGCCGTGATTGCGGGGGGCTTTGGCTTGGCGCCGCTGCCAATCTGTTTTTTGAGCGCCGCCGCGCTGACCGTAGCCACCGGCTGCATCACCATGCAAAAAGCGTACGAGACGGTGGACTGGCGGGTACTCATCGTCATCGGCGGCATGACGGCGTTCGGTTCAGCGATGCGCGAGTCCGGCACGGCCGACTGGCTGGCCGAAGGCATCCACAGCGCGTTCGACAGTCCGCGCATTGTGCTCGCCGGCTTCATCCTGCTGACAATGTTCCTGACGCAAACGATGTCCAACGCCGCTGCCGCGCTGGTAGTGCTGCCGGTGGCGATGCAGACCGCGGAAACGCTCGACGTCAGCGGGCAGACGTTTGCGATCGCGGTGATGCTGGGGGCGTCGTCGTCGTTTGTCGCGCCGTTCGAGCCGGCCTGCATCCTCGTGTCCGGCCCGGGCAAATACCGCTTTACCGACTATCTCAAGGCCGGGCTTGGCCTGACTCTGCTGGTGGGCTTTCTGGTCTGGCTGATGGTTCCCATCATGTGGGAGCTCTGAGCCGGTTCAACCACGACCCAAGTACTCCGCCAGCTTGGCCAGGGCGCGGGCGCGGTGGCTGATGGCGTTTTTCACCTCGCGGCCAAGCTCGGCAAAACTGAGGTCGTGGCCATCTGGGATGAAGAGTGGATCGTAGCCGAAACCGCCTTGACCGCTATTCGCCTGGGCAATTCTACCACGGCAAGTGCCCTCGAACGTCCTGACTTCGCCGGCTTGGCCAAGCGCGGCCAACGCCAGCACACATTGAAACTCCGCGCCTCGATTGTCGCCGGGCACGCCGGCCAACGCGCGCAGCAGCTTGGCGTTGTTGGCCTCGTCGGTTGAGTTGCCATCGCCGCCCGCGTATCGCGCGGAGTGAACGCCCGGCGCGCCGCCGAGCGCATCGACCGCTAGGCCGGAGTCGTCCGCCAGCACGAAATCCGGCAGCGCCTGGGCAAGCGCTTGGCTGCTGAGCCAGGCGGCGGTCTCGGCGGCTTTTTTCACGGCGTTGGCGGTGTAGGTATCTCCGTCCTCCTCGACTTCCGGCGCTCCGTGGTGCCTGGCCAAGCTCTGCACGTCAAAGTTTTCTCCCAGAATCGTGGCGATCTCTGCCGCCTTGTGGGCGTTGTGGCTGGCGATGAGCAGGCTTGGCATGCCGGTCAGGTGGCGGGTTCGAGTTTCGCGAAGCTTTCCTCGATGAAGGTGGTGTTTTGGATGCGGGCCAGCCGCGCATAAAGGCCTTGTTGCCGGACGAGCTCGTCGTGCGTGCCGCGCTCGGTGATGCGGCCGTTTTTCAGCACGAGAATCTGGTTGGCGTCGCGGATGGTGCTGAGCCGGTGCGCGATGACGAACGTTGTGCGGCCGGTCATGAGCCGCTCGAGCGCCTGCTGGATGAGGCGCTCGGTGGCGGTATCGACGCTGGCGGTGGCTTCGTCGAGAATCAGGATTGGTGAGTCCTTGAGCAGGGCGCGGGCGATGCTGATGCGCTGCTTTTCGCCCACGCTCAAACGCACGCCGCGTTCGCCGACGCGGGTGTCGAAGCTCTCGGCCAACTCGCTGATGAACTCAAAACAGTTGGCGGCTTGGGCGGCTTCGGTGATTTTTTCGGCGTCGGCGTCGAGGTTGCCGTACGCAATGTTCTCGCCGATGGTGCCGTTGAACAGGAACGGTTCCTGGCTGACGACCGAGATGTTTTTGCGCAGCGATTCGAGCGAGGTGCTGGCGATGTCCTGCCCGTCGATGGTGATCGCGCCGGCGGTGGTTTCGTAAAACGCCGGTAGCAGGTTGACGAGGGTCGATTTGCCGGCGCCGGTGGGGCCGACCAGCGCAGTCATCTGCCCCGGCCTGGCCGTGAGAGAGATGTCGTGTAACGCCGGTTTGTCCTCGGTGTACTGGAAGTGAACAGTGCGATACTCCACCTCGCCGCGCACAGGCTCGGGGAGCGGCTGAAGCTCTGCGGCGTCCTTGCGCTCCTCGGTGGCGTCGAGAATGTCGAACACCCGCTCGCCACCGGCCCGGGCCGCCTGAAGCATTTGGTTCAGCCCGTGCAGCTTGCCGATCGGCTCGTAAAACAGCGCGAGATAAAACAGGAACGCCACCAGCTCGCCGACGGACATTAGGCCGTTCATCACCTGGCCGCCGCCGATCCACAACACGAGGCCAGTGCCGGTCGCGGCAATGAAACTCATCGTTGGGTTGTAGAATGCCCAGGCGCGCATGATGGTGAGCGTGCCCTGCCGCATCGCCTCGGCGCGGCCGGCGAACCGTCCGTCCTCGTGCCGCTCACGGCCGAACGCCTTGATCTCCCGGACGCCTTGCAGGTTGTCCATCAGCAGCGCGTTCATGGCGCTCGAGGCCTGGCGCTGCTTACGGTAGCGCGTGTGCGCGGTGAGCGTGTACCAAAGCGCACCGACGGCGAGTAGCGGGATGGGGCTCATCGCCACCGCGGCAAGCACCGGGTTGGTGGCAAACAAAATCGCCAGCACGCCGAAAATGCTGACAATGGCGACGGTGCCCTGCTCGGTGCCGTCGATGAGCAGCCGCTCGACGGCGTTGACGTCCTCAATCACCCGCGTCATCAGGTCGCCCGAGGCGCGCTTGTCGTAGTAGTGCACCGGCAGCCGCTGCAAGCGGCCGTACACGTCGCGCCGCATGTCGTACACCACGTTCTGCTCGAAGTGATTGTTCACCTGGATGCGGATACTGTTGAAAAAGTCGCGCAGAAAGAACGCTCCCAGCAACAACAGAATCACCGGCGTCAATTTGTCCGTTTGCCCGTCGCCGATGACATCGTCGATGATGAATTGCGTGAGCCGGGGGAAGGCAAAGGCGCAGAGCAGCGACAGGACAGCGCAACCGACCGTGGCCAGAGCCAGCCACTTGTAAGGCCAAAGATAGACGCTGACACGCTGGATGATCTCCGCGGTGGAGCGTTTTTTTGCTGTGAACGTTGGGTCGTTCTCTGTGAGGTGTCTGTGCCCGTGGGACATGAGTCGTGCGCCTGGCCAGCCAAAAGCGGCAGGGGTTCATGCGGCCTGAGGGCAAAAGTTTCAAGGTTTCAGTTGCAGATTCCCAGTAAAACCAAACCTACACCCCACTTTTTTGTTTTCAGCACCGGGGAAATCCCATCCAATTGCCGGATGCAGCGCAGACAATTTATTCGAGCCTCCGCCGGGGCGGCGTTGGCGATGCCGTTCATCGCCAAAGGGGCCAAGCCGAGGATCAAGATTGGCCAACTCGGCAGTGGCCACGCCCATGCCTCGGGGAAACTGGCAGCGATCCGCAAGCTCTCCGGTGACTTCGAATTGGTCGGCGTGGCGCAGCCACGCGAGGCGGCCGGGTCGCCGATTC
>QOAX01000166.1 GCA_003972865.1 Verrucomicrobiota bacterium
TGATGGCGTAGTTGCTGGAGGAAAGACCTGCAGGTGTTGCCACATAGCTTCCCGAGTCAAACACCGCCCTGTCGTAGCTAACCGTCAAACCGGTGGTGACCACAGCCGGCACAGCCGGCACAGCTGCCACAGCTGCTGTTTTCACATCACCAACCGCCTTGCCATCTGGCAACGTATCGCCTGTAACGTATAAAACTTCTGCCACTGCATCAACGGCTGCCACTACATCTGTAGAAGCGGTTTCACCCCCAACAAAACCGGTGTAAGTCAGGGTTGCGGCCCAATCTGCCGAGGAAGGGGCGTCCAAACCATAGACAGTCGAAAGGTCACCCAGATCGGCCGTCAGGGCCGCGGGATTGATGGTGTAACTGGCAGAAGTGTCACCGGGATAACGGGCATCTGAAACAGTCACTAGAACGGTGTAAGTGTCTGCATTGGTAGGGCTTGTAACAGCTGCTCCAGCACTATCCGCGTAAGTCACAGTGTGCGTCAAATCAGACGGAACCAGAGTCACGGGAGGTGCCTGAGCGGCACTCGTATAGGTGGCAGCGGTGTTGTCTATTGTCACTGAACCGACAGTCAAGGTCGCGCTTGCTGTACCCGAATAACTATCATCCACAACCGTGACAGATACTGCGTAATCACCCGCAGTTGAAGGGGCCGTTACCGCAGCCACAGCAGCCACAGCAGTCACAGCAGCTGTTTTTACGTCACCAACCGCCTTACCAGCTGGCAACGTATCACCTGTAACGTATAAAACTTCTGCAACTGCATCAACACCTACAACAGCTGCTGCAGGTGCAAAAGATCCGCCAGTATAGGTGGTTGTCACCGTCAAACCAGCAGGCACCGTCACAACCGTTACCGGTTTCTGGGACCCGTCGTGACTTTGGCTGGTTTCTGAAATGGTAACCGTTGCGGCCGCCTTGGTGATGGTCAGAGTTCCCGTGTCAGAACCGGAATAGTTCGAACCCGTGGTAATGGTGGCAGTGGCCGTGTACACGCCCACATTTGTCGGGCTGGCCACAGCAGCTCCAGCTGCATCGGTGTAGGTGACAGAAATCGGCTCACTCAAGGCGGTTCCACCTGAATCAGTCTGGGTTGGAGTCAGGGATTGGCCCGTGCCGGTATAGGCTACTGAGGCATCAGCCAAAGTAACCGTGGCCGTGGCACCGTTAACGGTGAATGATTTCACCACTGGCGCTGCAATATAATAACTTGTATTGCCATCCTGAAAAAAGAAAACCGTGACAGAACCCTTGCCCAGAACGGTCAACAATCCGTCGGTATCCACAGATGCCGGCCCGGCGACACCGTAACTGACCGACAAACCCGAACTGGAAGTTGCAGAGACACTGAAAGCCGCGACACCGTAGGTGACGTCATCAATGCTGGGGGCAGTGATCGTCTGCGCTTGCTGTGCCTCCGTGTTTCCCGGGAGGGAAAAAATCATGGCCGTAACGAAAGCGAGCGAACTCGCCATGTAGCGTTTAACTTTGGTTCCTTGTATTTTTTTCATGGTTGAAATCAGTTCATCGATGAAGCCAAATCGAACTGCGCAATCGACCTGACGATATGCAACTTATTCGTAACCGCCACGGAGTTGGCCAGAGAGCCAAACCCTTGGCAAGTCTTTTATTTCCAAGAATATCCAACTCTCAAGAGAGTGCATTTTCAGGGCGAACAGTTGCAGATTTTTTGTTGTTTTTTTACCTTATTTGGTTGTTCGGTTTGGTCAGTTCCTCAAAAGGACGACTACGAGCCGCTCCAATTCCCGGGGGAAATCAATTTCGCCCGAAAAAACTTCTCTTTTTTGACGCTATCTTCAGATCACCTGAGATGTATTTAAAACTGTAATTCCTTGATTCCGAGCCACTTGGAACTATTTTTTGTTTTTTTCGTCTCCCCTTGCCTGTTTCAACCAGTTTTGCAACCGCTAGCCTGGTTAGGTTTTTCACCGATTCCCCGTTAACGAATCCTTTATAAATCAGTGTGAATTCGGGGATTTTTTCCCCTTCCTTCATTTTTTTATCCTCAGCCTGGACAATCAACGACGCTTTGGCGATATCAAGGGTCACCATTTCCGGCTTGGCTGGGGCAAACTCGTCATCACCCATTTGAACGGCAAAAACACGCACCTTTCCGGCTCCTTTTACGGTTATTTTCCCTTTTTTGTCGATCGAAGCCGGGCCGTTCACGAAAATTGAAACCGGCAGTTTTGAACTGGATTTAGCCGTCACCACAAATGGTCTGTCACCGTATTTCTTGGCGGAAATACGGCTTATTTTGATGGTTTGAGCCTCCTTGGCTTCAAACGCCGGCAAACCGGCCAACAGACAGAACAATGCGGCTAGACACGCGACCGAGAACCGCATCATACCCGTCCCCATCAGGATACTAGGCTGCTTTTTCGCCCTCAAATCACGGGAGGGGTATCGGAGAGGCTGTGGTTTGGCAAGCCAATTTTCAAAAAAAATCATTCCGCCTTGGCAACAATCATCGTCAAGTCATCCACCTGTTCAGCGTTCCCGGAAAAGTTCTCCAGCGCTTCAAAAACCGACTTGACGATCTTTGCCGCCTTCAGGCGCCGATTTTGGTGTACCACCTTGAGTATGCGGTCGGTTCCGAACAACTCCCCTTCCGGGTTGGTGGTTTCCTCGAGGCCATCGGTCAACAGCACCAACACATCCCCCTTGGCCAAGCGCATCTGCCTGGAGATGTTGTACTCCGCATCGGGCATGACTCCCAACGGCATCCCGGTTCTCCTGAGTTCGCTCTTCACTTTGCCGTCAGGGCCGAGGACAAACGCGGGCGAGTGGCCTGCGCTGGCATGAACCAATGTTCGTTCCTCAGGATCGAGCTTGGCCAGCAGCATCGTGACAAACCGCTCCTTGCCAACGTCCTCCCCCATCATCGTGTTGGCACGGGTGAGGATCAGGGATAGATCGTTGCGGTTCCGGGCGAGGAGGCGCAGGTAGGCGCGGGTTTCTGCCATGAGCATGGCCGGGCCAATCCCATGCCCGCTCACGTCACCGATGGCCAGCGCCAGTTGATTGTCCGACGTGGTGAGGTAATCGAAGTAATCCCCACCGGTTGCTGCGGCCGGCTTGGATGCACCGGCGATGTCGAACCGGTCCAACTCCGGTGCCTTGCGGGGAAAAAGATGTTGCTGGATTTCACTGGCCACCCGGAACTGCTCCTCGGACTCAAGCATCGCCGCCCGCTCCTTCAACCGCTCGGTGATGTCGCGGGCGTTGACCACCACTCCGGCTATCGCCTCGTCGGCCAGCAGGTTGACCGCCGTGGTGTCCATCACCCGCTCACTCCCGTCCGCCGCGGTGAACCTGCCCTCGATGACAAATTGTTTCCCGTCCCGGCCAAGCCCCTGGGCAAACTCGGCCCGTAACCGTTCCCGATCCTCGTCATGCGCCAGCGCGAACCAATCCGTGTCGACCAGCGACTCGGCGCTCCTGCCCAGCACCCGCTCGCAGGCCGGACTCGCAAATTGAATCATGCCCTTGCAATCTAGCACCGCAATGATGTCCGAGGTGTTCTCGATCAGGGAGCGGTGGCGCAGCTCACTCTCGCGCAGGTCCTTGACCGTCTGCCGCCGTGAGGCCCGCACCGTTGCCTCGCGCAGTTCACGCTCCACCGCCGGAACCAACCGCGCCAAGTTCCCTTTCATCAGGTAATCGTGCGCGCCCAACTTCATCGCGGCCACGGCGGTGTCCTCGCCGATGCCACCGGAGACGATGATGAACGGGATGTCGAGTTGCGATTTCTGCAACACCTTGAGTGCCTCCGGCGCGCTGAATTCCGGCAGATTGTAGTCGGCGAGAATCACCTCCCATTGCGCCTGGCCAAGGGCGGCCCGCATTTCGCCGGCGGTCTCCACCCGTTCAAACTCCGGCTCAAACCCCCCGGCCCGCAGGAGGCCGACCAGCATGCGCGCGTCGAACTCCGAATCCTCCACCACCAACATGCGCAATGGACGCTTCCCGTCACTGGTTGTACTGGGTTGAACCGGTGTCTCGCTCATCATCCGCTTTGCCTGGCCAAGCTAAACCGCCGGGCAATCTTTGCGAAGCCTTGTTTGCGTCGCGGCGTGTTTTGGTTGACAACGCCTGGCCAAGCCGAAAGCATGCCGCCCGAAGCCGCGCATCACCGCCATGAAACGTACAGCCGTTTTTCTTTTGTTTTTTTCGCTCGCATCGGCCAGCGCCGGGACGTTCACCCTCGACACGCGCAGCCGCGCCCGTGATGCAGTCGGTGACTGGGCCGTGAGGCAACAAAAAGTTCTTTGGGACGCCAAGGCGACGGCGGTCATCGTCTGCGACATGTGGGATCTGCACCACTGCAAAAACGCCGTCGGCCGAGTCGGCGAAATGGCGCCGCGCATGAATCAACTTCTCAACACCGCCCGGGCCGAGGGTGCGCTGATCATCCACGCCCCGTCGTCGTGCATGGATTTTTACAGGGATCACCCCGCGCGCAAACGCGCCCAAGCCGCGCCCAGCGCCGCCGTGCAACCCAAGGCCATCGGGAGTTGGTGCCACTGGATTGACCAGGCGGAGGAAAGCCAGGGCTACCCCATCGACCACTCCGACGGCGGTGAGGACGACGACCCCGCGGAGCACGCCGCTTGGGCCAAGCACCTGGCCGAGCTTGGCCGCAACCCGGGCAGCCCGTGGAAGCGGCAGGTGGACCTGATCGAGATCGACGCCGGGCGCGACGCGATCAGCGACAGCGGTATCGAGATCTGGAACCTGCTCGAGGCGCGCGGCATCCGCAACGTGCTGCTCGTCGGCGTGCACACGAACATGTGCGTGCTGGGCCGCCCCTTCGGCCTGCGCAACATGGCGCGAAACGGCAAGAACGTCCTGCTCGTTCGTGACCTGACCGACTCGATGTACAACCCGGCGCGGTGGCCGTACGTGAATCACTTTCGCGGCACCTCGCTGGTCGTTGAGCACATCGAGCACCGGGTTTGCCCGACGACCACCAGCGACCAGTTGCTCGGCGGCGAACCGTTCCGCTTCAGGAGCGACACCCCGCCGCATGTCGTGTTCATGATCGGCGAGAGTGAATACAATACCGCCTCGACCGTGCCGGCGTTTGCGAAAAGACAGCTCGTGTACCGCGGCATCCGCTGCACGTTTGTGCACGTGAATGAAAACGACCCGAACGACTTCGCCGGCATCGGGGCGCTGAAGGAGGCCGATCTGCTTTTCCTGAGCGTCCGCCGCCGCACACCGCCCAAGGCGCAGCTCGACCTCGTCCGCGCGCACTTGGCCAAGGGCAGGCCGCTCGTCGGCATCCGCACCGCCAGCCACGCGTTCGACCGCGAACCGCCCGGCAAACACCACGCGCGCTGGGCCAAGTTCGACGACGAAATCCTCGGCGTCGACTACCGGAACCACTACGGCAACAAGCCGCCGAAAGATCCCGCCACCGTGATTCAGGCCACGGCTATGGGAGCCAAACACCCCATCCTCACCGGCGTGACGCACGACGCCTTCGAGGCCAAATCGCACCTCTACAAAAACAAACCGGTCGCCTCCACCGTTTCGGTGCTGATGGCCGGCACGCTCCCGGGCCGGGACGAAATCAACGAGCCGGTGGCTTGGACGAACGAGGTCAACGGCAGCCGCGTCTTTTACACGTCGCTTGGGGGCACCGGTGATTTTGAATTGCCGGCATTTCAGCGACTGCTGCTCAACGGTGTCCTCTGGGCGCTTGAGAAGCCCATCCCACCGGCTGACCCGCGAGTCCTCGCCGGGAAATAACCCGAGCCGTGGCCAACGAGATCGAACCCATCCAGCCGTGGGAACCGAAGGTGTCCCATGCTGTCGAGATGCGATACCGCGCCTTGGCCAATCAGATACGCACGGTGAAGAGCTACGGGCTGGGCAACCCGGAGATCACCCAAATGCTGGGGCTGGGCCGGCTGCCCCGCCAGAACCTCATGATCGAGGAGGCGCAGCGGGTCGTGGCAGAGTTTTCCGCCTACCCGCCCGAGTGGGCGCGGCCGTGAGCCGCCTGGCCAGGCCGGCTACGGCGCGGCCGGCGCGAGCACTTCCTTGCGTTTGATTTTTGACGACGGTGTGGCGTCCGCCTCCAGGTCACCCAGCGCATACTGCAGTCCGTCCAGGTAGTGCTGCAGGATGGCCGGGTTCCAGTAGGTGGACTCGTTGTGGCCGAGGTTGGTGTAAAAAACACGGCCGCCCTCGAACGCCCGAATCCACGACACCGGCACAGTGCGACCGCCCTCGGTATATTGTTTCTTCAACCCCTCATTGCGGTCGAGCGGCCTCATCGTCTGCGCCTTGTTCAGGTCGAGGCTCACCAGCACGCGAAGCTTGCCGGTGCCGACATACGTCTCCGGCTTGTACTGGTAAATCTCGTCCTTGTGCCAGAAACCATTGCCCTTGAATGCCCGGTTGAGGATGTGCTTCGGGTCGTCGAGCTTGAACGACCACGTGCCGCCGCTGCCCCACGGGTGGCCGTTGAACTGGCCGCCGATCATTCGCGCGCCGGCTTTCCACTTGTAAAAATTATCACTCGCCGCATGGATGCCGGCGACACCTTTCCCCTGGCCAATGAAGCCGAGGATCGCGTTGCGCTGGTCGTCGTTCTCAAGGGCCAGGCTTGTGGTGTTGTTGAACAGGATTGCGTCGTACTTTTTGAGGTTGGCCTTGTTGAACACCACGTACTCGTCGGCCAAGTCGGCAGTGAATGCACCGGTCTTTTTGCCCAACGCCCGGATGGCGAAGTTGCCGGCGACGATCGAGGAGTGGACAAACGTCTCGCAGCGATAAAACACCAGGATGCGGCGAGCCTTTTTCGGCTTGGCCAAGGTCTTGGCCGGCAATGCCGCCTGGATCTTCGCCTTCTTGTCTTCGCTCAACGGCTTGAGCCGGTTTTTATCCCAAGCGGCTTGTGCGGGAGTCGTCGCCATCAAGCCAAGGGCCAGCAATGTGATAGTGATTCTTCTCATTGGAACAACAGAGTGAACTGGGCGAACCCTATGCCGAGTGAACATGATTGTGTAGCCCTTTCGTCACACAATCGCGCGGCCGCCGCAGCGGTCACAGGTCGGCGCGGCATCCGCCGGGAGGGAGAAGCCAACGTCCTCGAGGTCGGGGTCGAAACATTGGGTGAACACCGCCGCCAGAACGTGATGCGAAGCGGCCAGGGTCTGCGCCGCGCCTGGCTGGTCGATCGCCGCCATCCTGTCCTGCACGTCCATCCGCAACCCGCGGGGAAACTTGGCCAAGGTCTCCTGCAGTTCCTCCGCGCTGGCCGGCTTGGACAACACCGCGAGTGACCGGACATGAATGTGGTTGAGGTAGCGGCGGGTGAACTCCGAAACCATCCCCGGCGGCATCGGCGCGATGAACGCCAGTCGCTCGATACCCTGCACAAGGGTGTCGAAGAGGCCGGCCGAATGGCACTCGTGGCAGTTGGCCAGGCCGCGCAGATTCTCCCGCGCGATGGTGGCCCGTTTGCAGACCGGACACCTCCCGGCGGCGGACGAGTGGGCCTCCGGCAGTTTCAATTTCACATCACCGCGAAGCTGCATGACCCACGCCGGGCAGGCGGTCCGGTCGATCGCCTCCCGCCGCTCCGCTTCCGTCACCGTTTCCCTAAGATCGGCATCGAGTCGGTCGCGGTTGTAGCTCGAGAGGTTTTCGCGAACGTGGTTGCGGATCGACAACGGTGCCTGCTGCAAGAACAACCCCGGCGCGCCCTCGCGCATCAACTCCACCAGCACCTCCTGCAGTTTCAAGTCGTCCAGTTCGTTGAACAGTTCAAACGACAGAATCTCCTCCCGGACCAAGTCCGCCAAGTCGGTGCAGGCGCGGTGGGGGCATCGTGGATACGATTCCTGCAGTTTGAGTCGCGGTGTAGGTGGGCATGACTTGAGGTTCCCGTGTTCGCTTGGCCGGAGGCTAACCTGATCCGTCCGCCGAGCCGAGTCGGAGCAACTTACGGGCCACGCCTGCCGGGCTCCGTGTCCGGAACCAGTTCGTCAAGCACCTTGAATGGCAGCTGAAACGGCACCAGCAGCGCCTTGGGAATGTGTTTCAACTCCAGCTTCGGCTGTTTGAGCGTGCCACTCACCTCGAACTTGAGCATGCGCTCGATCGGCGACAACGCCAGATTGAACAACGGCCCCAGCACCGGCCCGATCACCCACGTGTCCCGAAACGCCTCCGCCACCACGCCGGCATCGTGAATCCGCCCATCAAAATCCACCTTCCCCTTGTATTGCAGCCGGATCAACGCCGACTTGAGCTCGAGATTCCTGGTCCCGACGACACCATCGGTGATGGTGAAGTCAGCCGTGCCCTCCGAGAACGTGCTCGCGCCCAGCCCCGGTGTCAGGCGATCCAGCACCGGCGCGAAAATGCCGATCAGCGGAAGCTCCCACAAGTAGCCCTCCTTCAGCGACACGCTGGCCGACCCGTTCCAACTCTTCATATCTTTCGAGTTGGCGGTGATGTCCAGCACCCCGTCGAGGCGGCCGCTCAACTCCGATTTTTTCTTCAGAATGTCGGACATCAGCCCGGTCAGTTCCGTTCGTTTTGTCTCGATATGAAACGCCAAATCCGC
>QOAX01000065.1 GCA_003972865.1 Verrucomicrobiota bacterium
ATCGATACAGCCTGATCTGTTCGTCAAACAGATACCACGTTCATGCCGGCTGTTTTCACATGAGACCGTTTTTGTCCCATCGGGCGTGGTATCGATTGCGCCATGATGAGTAGCCCAATAGAATCGAGCGAAGGAATGGGTGTCGCCCCGAAAATAACTTACCTCACCTGGGACAAACCGCTGCTGACCTCGGCAACGGAGTGGCTGCTCGCCGACGAGTCCAGCGATTCCGCTGACTTAAGCGCCACGCTCCTGCTTTTGCCGACCCAACAAGCCGGACGCCGGTTGCGCGAGGCGCTCGCGACCGAAATGGCACGGCGCGGCGGCGGCCTGTTCCCGCCGCAAACGGCGCTCCCTGCGGTGATGCTTGCCGGTGGTGAATCAGGCGAGCCTATTGCCGACACGGTGGCTTGTCTATGGCATTGGGTGAACGTGTTGCAGGGTGAATCGATTGGGCGTTGTGCGGCGCTTTTCCCGCGGTTGCCGTCGGTCGTGGATTTCAACTGGTGCCGCCTGATGGCGCGCTCGCTGCATGAACTGCGCGGCGCACTGGTCGATGCCGGCTGGGACTGTGCTGCCGTGGCCAGGTCGGAGCATTGCGAGAAGGAATCACAGCGCTGGAAGGACTTGGCCAAGCTCGAGTCCGTTTACCGCAAATCGCTGGCCAAGGCGGGTTTGTGCGATGTACACGATGCCAGGCGCGCCGTTGCGGCCAAGCCGGTATTGCCGGAAGGCATCTGTCGGGTCGTGCTGTTGGGTGTTACCGATCTGGTGCCGCTTGTGCAGTCCGCGCTTGGCCAAGCGGCTGTGCAGGGGGCGGCGATCGAGTCGGTGGTGTTTGGCCCGGAAGGCGGCGAGTCGCTGTTCGACGACTGGGGCCGGCCGGTGCCGGAGCAGTGGTGTGGGCGTGAGTTGTCCTTGGCCAACGAGCGGCTTCACCCGTCACTTGATGAGCGCACGCAGGCGCGTGATGTGGCCAACTGGCTGAAGCGGTACGGAAAAAATGTTTACCAAACCGTCGGTGCCGGTGCCGCCGACCCCGGCGTCGTCCCGCACCTGGAGCGCGAACTGGGCAACGTCGGCATCCGGCACTTCAATCCGGCTGGCCGGCAGTGCCGATTCACGGCGGTGTACGCTTTCATCAAGTCGTTGTTCGCGGTGCTTCAACATCCAAGCTTCAACAACGCCGACGCATTTCTCCGCCTGCCGGACAGTTGGGATTGGCTGGCGGCACAGGATGAGACGATCGAGCCGACCCAACTGTTGGCCGGCCTGGATGAGTTGCGGGGGGAGCATCTGCCGGCCGACTTGGCCGCGGCGGCTGCGCTTGATTTTGTGAAGCGCAGTGAAACGGAAAACATCAGTCGCCGCATTACAGCCCGGTCGGCGCTCCGCCTGTTGCAAAGTGCCCTGGCTGCGTTGAGCAAAAATCCACCGTCTGTCGGCCTAGCCGGGTTTTTGAAAACAACGTTCGCTCAAAGGCAGTTCGACAGCGCCGACCCGGCAGACGCAATGAACATCGAGCTGCTGCGGCAATTAAACGAGCGACTGGCCAGGCTGGATGCCGCCGTGCCCGCCAGGGCCAAGCGCAACCCGGTTGCCGAGTTGGCGCTGGTGCTGGAGGATCTTGGGCGCGAGTCAGTGATCTTGGAACGGCCTTCCGATACGGTTGATTTGCAGGGTTGGCTGGAACTGGCGTGGGAGGACGCGCCGCACCTGCTCGTCACGGGTGCGAACGAGGGGCATCTGCCGGCGTCGATCCACGGTGATCGTTTTCTCCCGGAGAGCATCCGCGCCGGGCTTGGATTGCGCACCAACGGCGATCGTCTCGCCCGTGACGCCTGGCTGCTTGAGTTGCTGTTGAACAGCCGGGCCAGGAAGGGGCGGGTCGATTTATTCGTCGGTCGCCAGCGCATCAACGGCGACCCGCTCAAACCGTCACGCCTCCTGTTCCGCTGCCCGGACGAGCAGTTGCCCGCTCGCGTGGTGCATCTGTTTGAGAAACTGCCAACCGATGAGCAGCCGCCGTCGTGGAGTGCGCCATGGAAGTTGACGACAGGGGAGGTGAAGCCGGTCGAAACACTCGGCGTCACATCCATCGCCTCGTATCTCGACTGCTCGTACCGGTTTTATCTGCGACATGTGTTGCGGATGGAGGCGCTCGACCTCGAGCAGCGCGAGCTCGATGCCCGCGGCTTTGGTTCACTGGTGCACCACGTGCTTGACGCGTACGGCAGGAATGTTTCCGCGCGAGGAACTGAAGACGCTAAACTCATTCAGCAATATTTCATTGCGGAGCTGGGTCGCCAAGTGGAGCAACAGTTTGGCAAACGACTGTCTCTGCCACTGACCGTGCAGCGCGAGATCGCCAGAAAACGATTGATGCTCGTTGCCCTGGAGCAATCCAAGGCGCGGCGGGAAGGTTGGGCAATTATCGACACGGAGCGACCGTTTGAGGTGACGCTGGATAGGCTGTTGATCAGTGGCCGGATTGACCGGATTGAGAAAAATGCAAACACTGGCGAAGTGCGGGTGCTGGATTACAAAACATCCAACAAGGCCAAGCCGCCGGCCGGTGCCCATTGGCGACGGTTCAACGAGGCACGCGACGGGGAAATTGTGCCAGGATACGCACGGTTCCAGATCGGTGACAAAATGTATCGTTGGAAAAATCTGCAGCTTCCGCTTTACGCCTGGGCGTTGGAGCAGGAGTTCGGAACGGCGATTGCCTTGGGCTATTTTAACATCCCAGAAGTCGGCGCGAACACCGGCATATCGTTGTTGGAGCCTTACGACCGTGAGTTGTCCAACTCGGCGATGGTGTGCGCAAAAGGGGTTGTTGCAGACGTGAAAGCGGGGCGGTTTTGGCCGCCGTTCTCCAAGCCCAAGTATGATGACTTTAAAGGGATTCTTTTTGGCCAGGCGACGAAGACAGCCATTGAGCCGGGCAAGGAGGGCGCGGCATGAGGGAAATTCCGAACACGATGATCCGAGCCTCGGCCGGTTCGGGAAAAACCTTCCAACTCACCACCCGCTTTATCCGGCTGCTGCTCAACGGCCAAGCGCCGGAACGGATCATCGCGCTGACGTTCACCCGCAAGGCGGCCGGGGAATTCTTTGAGGGCATCCTGACCAAATTGGCCAAGGCCGCGAGTGACCCGGAGGAGGCCAAACGCTTGGCCGGGGACATCGGCCAAGCGGAGGGTGATTTTGGGCCGGATGATTTCCGATCGGCACTGCGGGATCTGGTGAAGAAGATGAACCGGCTGTCACTGGGGACGATCGACGGTTTTTTTCATCGGATGCTGGGGATGTTTTCGCTCGAATACGGCCTGGGTGGAGATTTCGAGATGATGAGTGAGTTTGAGCGAAAGCATACCCGTTTGTCGGTGCTCGAAAGTTTGTTCGCACAGAGCCGGGGGAATCGCGGGGGGCAGGAGAGTTTGATCCAGTCGCACCGGTTGGCGACAGCCGGGCAGGAGCGGCGCGATTTTGTGAACTCTTTCACGGAACATTTGAATCGCTGCCACGAACTTTTACAACGCGTGCCTGAGGCGAACCGCTGGGGATCGCCGGAGAGAATTTGGCCGAGTGGCAATCCGTGGGTGAAGCAGAAACAGGACTTGCCCGAAATGGTGCAGGATTGGAGGGGGTTGATCGGCGGGGGCGAATTCTCCGGCAAGCTTTGCAACGCCTGGGAAAAGATCGCGGATCACCTCGCCGGATGGGTGCCAGGGCTGAGCCTCAAGCCTCCGTCCTCAGTCGTTTTTGATCGTGCGATTGCAGGGTTGGATGAAATGGAGAACGGAGATTGGGAACTACCCTTTGACAGGAAAGTCTTTTTCCCATCAAAGAAGTTTTGCCGGAAACTTGCGTGGATTCTCCGGCATTGCGTGGCGTGGGAACTGGAAATGAGACTCACCCGCACGAAAGGCATTCACAGTTTGCTTTCGGCATATGAGGAAGTTTACGACGTCCAGGTGCGCCGGGCGGGTCGGTTGACGTTTTCCGATTTGCCGATGCTGCTTGCGCCGCGCGAAGGCCACGCGGTGTTGGGGGGTGGTGGCCCAAATCAACTCGACATAGAATACCGACTCGACGGCGCGTTCGACCACTGGTTGCTCGATGAATTTCAGGACACCAGTACGGTGCAGTGGCGCGTCATGGAGAATCTCATCGACGAGGTGATGCAGGATCCGGAGGGACAACGAACGTTCTTTTGTGTCGGTGACCCCAAGCAGTCGATTTACCAGTGGCGCGGTGGTGATCCGACGCTTTTCGACCGCATCGAGGCCCGGTACCAAGCCGCTGCCTCCGGGGAGTTCGACACGATCTCGCTGGATGTATCGTGGCGCTCCTGCGGGGCGGTGCTGGACTTGGTCAACGCCGTTTTCGGCTCACCCGCCGTACTGCAACAGTTTGATAAAAACCAAACGGCAGCCGGCCGCTGGGCGGCAACCTGGGAAAAGCATCAACCCGCCAAGCCAAGGGCCGATGAGGACGGGCACGCCATGTACATCACTGTCGAGGCCAGGGAGGAGCGATGGGCGTTGGTGGCTCATTTGCTCGATCGCATTCAGCCCGTCGCGAACGGCTTGAACTGCGCAATCATCGTCCAGAAAAACAACACGGTTCGTGAGGTGGTGGATTTCCTGCGCGGTGCACTCCCGGACGTGCCGGTCGTGGGAGAGTCGGCGACCAATCCCGGCGCGGACAATCCGCTTGGAATGGCGCTGCTTTCCCTTTTCCGGGCGGCGGCGCATCCGCGCGAACGATTCAGCGGGGGGCATATTTTGCTGACACCCCTGGCCAAGCTGGTTCCGTCCGACCCGGATGAACGCCAGGCCGCTCTACGCAGTGTGCAACGCGATGTCTATCAATGGGGTTTCGAGCCGGTGGTTTCCGGTTGGCTCGGCCTCATCGACAAATCGAACATGAATCCTTTTGCGCAGTGGCGGGCGAGACAGTTCCTCGACTTGGCGAGGCAGTTCGACGAGACCGGCAGTCGGGACATCGACGAGTTTGTTCAATTTGTGACGGCACAGGAAACGGCCGATGCTCCCGGGGCAAACGTCGTCCAGGTGATGACCATCCACAAGGCGAAGGGATTGACGTTCGATGCCACCATTGTGCCCGACGTCGAGGGTTCCCGTCTCGATGAAGTGCCAAGGGACGCCTTGTACACGCACAAAACCGAAGACGCCGATGCCGACTGGATTCTCTCCCTGCCGAGCAAGGAAATTTGCGAAGTGGATGATCAACTCGGCACGGCACTCGCCGAGGCACGCTCCGAGGCGTGTTACGAAAATTTTTGCAAGCTCTACGTCGGGCTCACCCGGGCAAGCCACGGGTTGTACGTGGTATCCACGGAGCGCAAGCCAAGCAGCAGATCAGCAAATTATATCCGCCTGTTGAACGAGACTTTGGCGGAAGGGGACAGCAAACCGCTTGACGGCGCGCCGGTTTCTGCCGGGATTGTTTTCGAGCGCGGAGACTTCGCCTGGACGGAGGCCAAGCGGCCGGAAGCCCGCAAGCCAAAGGCTGAACCGGCGCTTGTCCAGGCCGGCAGGGGTCATGTCCGCCTGGCCAGGCGGCGTGCGTCGGATCATGAAGCAGTTGTTTTGTCCGGCGTCCAGTTGTTCGAGGCGGGCGGTGCGGATGCCATCTCGTTTGGCCTGGCCGTCCACAAGGTTTTCGAGCAGGTCGAGTGGGCAGACGATACAACCCTGGCCAGGCTGGCACTGCTTCGGGAGACGATGCCGGAGGCGGTCGATGAGGTGGCGCGTTGCCTGGCTAACAAGGCCTTGGCCAATCGCCTGGCCAAGCCGGAAGGGGACGTGCACCTCTGGCGCGAGCGCGCCTTCGACTTGGTGGTGGAGAACGAATTCATCTCCGGCGTGTTCGACCGGGTGCATGTGTACGCCGATCGGGCAGAGATTCTCGACTTCAAAAGTGACCGGGTGGGGGATGAGGCATCGATGAAGAAGGCTGCCGAAAAATACACCCCACAGATGATGACTTATCGCCAGGCCCTGGCCAAGCTCACCGGTCTGGCCGAGTCAACCATCCGTAGCAGCTTAATATTCACCCACCCATGCGAGGTGGTGGAGGTGTGAAGCTTTGGTTGGCCAAGCGCTACACGTCCTTCCACGCGCGATCTTTCGCCGAGGCGAGGACGGCGTCGCAGACTTGGGCGGTTTCGAGCGCGTCGCGGAAGGTGGGGGCGCAGGATTCGCCGCTGTCGAGGCTGGCTAGGAAGTCAGCGACTTGATGCACGAAGGTGTGCTCGTAGCCGATGCACAACCCGGGCACCCACCACTTGTCCATGTACGGCATGTCGCCGTCGGTGATGTGCACGGTGCGCCAGCCGCGGGTGTTGGGGTCATCGCTGTGATCGAAAAACTCGAGCCGGTTTAGATCGTGCAAATCCCAGCGAATGGAGGCGTCGGCGCCGTTGATTTCAAACGTGTACAGCGCCTTGTGCCCGCGCGCGTATCGGGTGGACTCAAACAGGCCAAGCGAGCCGTTGGCAAAGTGGCAGTGGAAAATGCACGCGTCGTCGATGCCGACTGCCTGCTTCTCGCCGGTGGCGGTGTGCACGCGTTCCTTGATGAACGTCTCGGTCACAGCCGACACGTCGCTGATGCTGCCGTTGAGCCAGATGGCGGTGTCGATGCAGTGCGCCAGCAAGTCGCCGGTCACGCCGCTGCCGGCTGCGTCCACGTCCAGCCGCCACAGCCCCTCTCCGCCCTGCGGCAGATCAGCACTGATGGTCCAGTCCTGCAGAAAGTTGGCACGGTAGTGGAAGATCTGGCCAAGCTTGCCGGAGTCGACGATCTGCTTGGCCAAGGTGACGGCCGGGACGCGGCGGTAGTTGTACCACACCGTGTTCGGCACGCCGGCCTTCTCGACGGCATCCACCATCGGCGCACTCTCCTCCGCCGTGCGCGCCAGCGGCTTCTCGCACAGCACCATCTTGCCCGCCTCGGCGGCGGCGATGGCGATCTCGGCGTGGAAATTATTCGGCGTGCAGATGTCAATCGCGTCGATGTCGTCGCGCTTCACCAGTTCGCGCCAATCGCTCTCCGTCGATTCAAAGCCCCACTGCTCCGCAAACGCTGCCCGCCGTTCCTCGTTGCGCGCACAGATGGCCTTGAGCACAGGGCGATGGCCGAGATCCGGAAAAAAGTCGTTGACGCGCTTGTAACCGTTCGTGTGAGTGCGGCCCATGAAGCCGTAGCCCACGAGTCCGATGTTGAGTGGTTTTTTTTCGCTCATGGTTCGTAAAAATCTTACTCCCAGCCGTGGGCGTCGCCGACGTCTATCATCGCCTTGAGGATGGTGTTCCACGTTGCCGGGTTTTCCAGCGTGGCGTTGGGGAACATGCAGCCGTCCCAGCAGATGTGTTTCATGCCGCGATCGGCGGCATCCTTCAGCCAGTAGCCGGCGCAGCGGGTGATGTCCAGTTTGCCGTTGGGGTCATCGGCGGGGCAGTGCTTGCCGGTCTTGTCGTGGTCGCCGGCGCCGTGCACTTCGCCGTCGTTTTGGGCGACATGGAAATCGATGGTCCACGGTCGGAGCTTGTCGGTCATTTGCCCGTAAGCCGCCCAAAACTCCTCGTCGTTGTAGCCTTCCTTCAACAGCGCGTGCTCGGGCGCGTTGTAGCCGAGTGTGTAAAGATAGGTGTGCGCGAGGTCGGCCTGGAAGCCAAGCGCCTCGGGCATGCCGACGCCCTCGAGCACATCGAGCATGTCCTTCCAGCTATGCATGCCGGCCCAGCAAATCTCGCCCTCGGCGGCCAGTCGCTCACCGTGGTCGGCGGCAATCGTCGCTGCTTCTTTGAATGTCTCCACGATTTGTGCCGTGTTGGCTGCGGCATCCTCGCGCCATTTCTCCACACCGAACTCGGCTGAGTCGATGCGGATCACGCCGTACTTGCGCGCACCGTGCTCATTGAAAATCTTCGCAATGCGACAGGCCATCCTCACCGCGTCGAGAAATTTGCCGCGCTGCTCGGCATTGCCCATCGCGGAGTCACCTACGGTGCCCGGCCAAATGGGCGCGACGAGCGAGCCAATATCAAAACCCTTGCTGACGATGAGATCGGCGATGCCTTTCAGGTCATCATCGGTGGCGTTGGGGTCGGTGTGCGGCAGAAACAGGAAGTAATCGATGCCATCGAATTTCTGGCCATCCACCTCGGCGGCGGCAGTGAGGTCGAGCATGTGCTCGAGGCTGATCGGCGGTTCCTGGCCTTCGTCGTCGCCTTTGCCGACGAGTCCGGGCCACATGGCATTGTGTAACTTGGGTGCACTCATGGTTATGTTTGGTTTGAAATGTAAATCCGTAAATCGGGCCGGGAATGTTGTGAGAGAGCACCCCAGAGGTCAAGCCACCGATTGCCAGCTTGGCCAAGCGCTTGGGGGAATTGTGCTTGCAACGGAGCCGGTAGATGGGTAGGAAGTCCGACCCCTTTTCGGGGATTCCCGCGATGCCCGCGTGGCGGAATTGGTAGACGCGCTTGATTCAGGTTCAAGTCCCAGCAATGGGGTGCAAGTTCAACTCTTGCCGCGGGCACCATGCCTTTATTGGCAGGCACTTCCGGCAACTTGTTTATCAAAACAAGTATGTCATATCATCATCAAAAACAGGGCGGTGCCGGTTTGGGTGCCGGTTTGGATTTTTTCGGGCCTCCCAGAAACAGGAAATTCACCAAGGTCGTGGATCGTCGTGGCCAACCGGTAAGGGGTCTCTGGTTGCGCGGCAACACCTACTACGCACGCATCACTGTTGAGGATCCAGACGGGGTCAAACAGGAGCGGCGTTTGGCTCTGGATGCATCCACATTAAGTGAAGCCAAGGATGCGTTGGCGCGGCTGCGCGCAGAGCCTCCGGGACACAACAGGAGGAAGAAGAG
>QOAX01000213.1 GCA_003972865.1 Verrucomicrobiota bacterium
CGTGTTTCCACGAAGGCAACCGATCCGGATGGAGTGGCCTCGGTGACGTTGTTTTACCAAGCGGTCCGGCCGGGCAGTTATGTCAGAAAAACGGACAGCAGCTACGAGAAAGGGTGGGTGGAGTTGCCGATGATCGATGACGGGGTGAATGGCGATGCCGCGGCTGACGACTCGGTGTTTTCGGTGACTGTTCCGAAGAGCGTGCAGGGGCATCGCACACTGGTGCGCTACCGGATCCGGGTCGAGGACTCGCTGGGCAATACGGTGACCCTGCCTTATGCAGACGACCGCCAGCCGAACTTCGCCTACTTTTGCTACAACGGCGTGCCGGCGTGGACCGGGTCAAATCGAGTCAACGGAAAAAAAGAGACGTTCCCCTCCAGGGTGATGGAGTCGCTTCCGACGTACCACCTGATCGCCAACGCGACCGACGTCACCAACTCACAGTACAACAGCTCGTTTGACGCGGTGCGCTTCAACGGAACGCTCGTTTATGACGGCAAGGTCTACGACCACATTGAGTTCCGGAACCGTGGCGAGTTTTCGACCTACGTCTCCGGCAAGAACAAGTGGCGGCTGTATTTCAACCGCACGCGCGGTTTGCAGACGCGGGACAATTACGGCAGAAAGTATGCGCAGCCGAAAAAGATGATCAACCTCAACGGGTGCGCCTCGCCGTGGATGCCGGTCAACCGCGGTATGGCCGGGATGGAGGAGGCGATCGGTTTCAAGCTGTACAACCTGGCCGGAGGCCTGGCGCCCGAGACTCACTTCGTCCATCTTCGTGTGATTGATCACACCGATGTGGCGCCCCCCGGCCGGCGCAACGCCCAATATGAGGGGGATCTGTGGGGGCTCTACCTGAGCGTCGAGCATCCCGACAGCCGGTTTCTCGAGGAGCACGGTCTGCCGGATGGCAACGTGTACAAGATCGAGGGCGGCAACGGCGACAAGCGCAACCAGGGGCCGACGCAGTCCAGCACCGCTTCGGACTGGAACAGCTTTCGCAGTGGCTACGGCCGCTCGCAGTCGCTCCAGTGGTGGCGCGATAATCTTCACCTGCCGACCTACTACACGTTCCGCTGCGTGAACCGGATCGCCAGCAACGTGGACATTCGTGAGGGCTGGAACAAGGTGTTTTACCATCACCCGGACAGCCATTGGTATCCGGTGCCATGGGACTTGGACATGCTGATCATCCCGGAGACACATTGGCAGGGATCGATCAACATCGAACGCTGCCTTAACCGTCACAAGGCGCTGAAAATCGAGTTCAAAAATCGCGCCCGTGAATTGCTTGATCTGCTGCTTGATGACGTCTCGCCGACCGGCGGCCAAATCGGCCAGTTCATCGATGAGCATGCACGCTTTATCAACCCACCGGGCGAGCCGCTGACATTTGTCGATGTCGATCAGTTCATGTGGAACTACCATCCGCGAACGGCGGGAAGCCATCGCGGCCAGTTTTACGTGTCGCCCAAGAGCCAGAACAACCGGGGCGGCACGTGGACGCGGCGGCTCAAGAGCAGGGATCACGAGGGCATGATGCAGCACATGCTTGATTTCATGACCGACACCGATCTCGGCCAGTGGAGCATCGGCGATGGCGACCCGCGCGGCTACGGCTACAACTACCTCGAGTACGAGGCCAAGTTCACCGACATCCCGAACACGCCGACGATCACCTATGTCGGCCCGGATGGTTTCCCGTTGGACGAGCTGCGGTTTAAGTCCAGCTCGTTTGAGCCGGGGCGATCGACCAACAACAAAAAGTTTACCGGCATCCAGTGGCGTTTGGCGGAGGTGTCCAACCTCGGTACGCCATTCTTTGAGCCGGGCCAACCATGGAAGTACGAGGTGAACGCGACTTGGGAACTCGAGGTCGACGAGTTTGTCGGGAGCGTAGCCGTCCCGCAAAGCCTCGTTCGCAAGGGCGGCACGTATCGCGCCCGTGTGAGGATGCGCAACGGCACGATGGCGTGGAGCCACTGGTCGGCGCCGGTCGAGTTCGTCGCCGGCGAACCGGACCTGGCCGGCCTTCGGGCGAGCCTGGTGTTCAACGAGATCATGTACCACCCGCCTGGCCAAGCGGATGAAAGCGCCGGTGAGCTTGAGTTTCTCGAGTTGAAAAACATCGGCGCCTCGGTGCTGGACTTGAGTGGCCTGTTTTTCACCAGCGGCATTGAGTTTGTTTTCCCCAAGGGGAGCACGCTCGCGCCCGGTGGACTCTTTTTGCTCGGCAAAAACCGGGCGGCGTTGCAGAACCGCTATCCCGGCCTGACCGTGCACGGAATTTACCGGGGTCGGCTGGCCAACGAGGGGGAAACGCTCACGTTGTCGGCCGGACTCGATGCGCCGGTGCTCAACGTGACGTACGATGACGCCGCACCCTGGCCGGAAAAGGCAGACGGTTACGGCTTTTCCTTGAACGCCGATGCGGCAAGCGAGCTGGGTTTCCGGGCCAGCGCGGCCCTCGGCGGCACTCCCGGCGGGGAAGATCCCGGCTTGGCCAAGCCGTTGGACGATTTGATCCTGAAGGTGACACGCCTGGCCAACGGCATGTTGCGGGTGGGTTTTGCGGCGGAGGAGGGGCGGAGTTACTCCCTGCAGACCACGCAAGCGCTTGGCCAAGCGTGGCAGCCTTTGACCCATTTCTATCCAGAAGAGAGTGGGAAGGTGTCACGCATCATCTCCCCGCGGGTTAGTCGTGAGCGGTTCTTCAGGCTGGTGACGCCGGCCAACCCGTAGCGCACGGTTGCGGCTTACAGCTCGTCGTTGGATTGGATGATTTTCCCGACGAGGCCGTACTCCTTGGCCTCCTTCGGGGTCATCCAGAAGTTGCGGTCGGTGTCCTTGGCGATGGTCTCGATCGGCTGGCCGGTTTGGTCGGCGAAAATCTGGTTGAGCCGCTCGCGCATCTTGACGATCTGCTCCGCCTCGATGCTGATGTCCGACGCCTGGCCGCCGACTCCGCCGCTCGGTTGGTGTAGCATGTAGCGGGTGTTTGGTAGGCTGAAGCGATCTCCGACCGGCGGGGCGGCGTAAATCAACGCCCCGGCGCTGGCAACACAGCCGGTGCCGACGATCTTCACACGCGGCTTCACGAACCGGATCATGTCGTGAATGCTATCGCCCGATTCCACGTGGCCGCCGGGCGAGTTGACGAAAACCGTGATGTCATCGTCCGACTCAGAGGCGAGCAGTTGCAGCTTGGTGCAGAATTCGCGGGCCACCTTCTGGTTGATCTCGCCATACAGCATGATGGTCCGCGACTTGAGGAGCAGCTCCTCAAGTTTGTTCAGGGAGTCCTTCTCGTCCTTTTTGTCCTTGCTCATTGTGGAGACGCGCGACGGCGCCGCGCGTGGCCGGGAGATTGGGTGCAAGCCGCCCCGGTGTAAAGCGGGAATCAATTTTTGCCACTGGGCAGCAATTCGGCGGGAAATTTCGGGGTGGCCCCTTGGCGCGAGACGACGAAGGCCCCGAGCCGGTTGGCCAGGTCGGCGGTCTGCTGGAGCGGCCAGCGGTGAACCGCGCCGTGCAGGATCGCCGCGCTGCACGCATCGCCGGCACCGACCGAGTCGGCCTCCGGCTCCGGTGCAAACCGTGCCGCTTGGCCAAGCGTGATCGAGTCGGCGGTGTGCAGCGCCGTCCCGAGCTTGCCGCGTGTCAGCACGAACAGGTCGAGCTCGAATCGCTTGATAAACTTCGGGATGGCCCACGCTTGGCCAAGGCCGAGCAGCGGGGCGACGGTTGCTAGTTCGGCCTCGTTCATCTTGACGATGGAGGCGGCACGGCAACCGGCCTCGAGCTGCGTGGCGGAGAAATCGTCCTGCCGTAAATTCACATCGAACAGCCGCACGGCCTGGCTGGCGGCGGTGACGAATTGCCGGATCGTTGATTGGGCCGGCTCGAGCCGCTGGCCAAGCGTGCCGAAGCAGACGGCGTCACAGCGCTTGGCCAAGCCGGCGAGCGGGTCGTCCCAGGCGAGGCGATCCCAGGCGGCGCCGCGGGTGATGTCGTACTCCGGCTCGCCGTCCCGGAGGGTGACCTCGACCGTGCCGGTCGGGGCGTGGGGGTCGCGTTGAATGAAGCTTGTGTCCATGCCGCGCCCGGCCAGATCGTCGAGCAGCGCCTGGCCAAGCGCGTCGCGGCCGATGCGGCTGGCCACGACGGCGTTGTTGCCGATTTGGTGCGCCTGGACGGCGGCGTTGAGGGGCGCGCCGCCAAGCGCCGGGCCGGTGGGAAGCAGGTCGTAAAGTGCCTCACCCAAGCCGACGATGAGTGGGGGTGAGTCTCTCATCGGAGCGTCGAGGCTTGCAGCAGCACCGGGCGCGGCTTGGCGGTCCAAAACGAAAACCCCTTGAGCCGCAGCCGGTAGTCCGGCCGGGTCTCGCGCAACCAGGCGATCATTCGCTCGGCGTGGTCATCGACGTGATACGTCGTGATGGCGAGTTGAGGCGCGCCGTTTCGAATCTGCTCCCCGGCACCGAGCAGCACGTCGAGGTCCGCCCCCTCGGCGTCGGCCTTGATGAGGTCGCCCGGGCCAAGCGCCAGCTGGTGGCTGCGGCAGTAGTCGTCGATGCTGGTGACTGGCACGGCGTCGGGGTGCGACTCGCCGCTTGGCAGGTACTCGAGATAACCGGCATCCGGGTTGTCACCGGCAACCATTCGCGCCCGGCCGGTCTGGCTGCCGACGCCACTGCGCTCGATGTCGATGCCATCGGCCAAGCCGTTGGTCTCGGCTCCGCGCCGGAGTAGGGCGGCCATGCGCCCGCTTGGCTCGAAACAGATCACGCGCCTGGCCAGGCGTTCGTTGATCGCGCGAAAGGCGAACAACCCTTCGCACGCGCCGACGTCGAGCACGGTGCTCTCCGGCGAGAGCCGGACCGGCGCGGTGGTGTAGTGGTGCGGGTTGGCAGCGGAGAATTCCTGCTCGATGACGAAATGCAGGTTTTGATCCGGCTCGGTTGGCCAGAAGAAGCTTAGCCCGCTGTCGTGCAAGCGCACCTGCCAAGCATCATCGGCCCGGGTGATGTCAGCTTCGTTTGCCAAACGACTCGATGCAGTCCAGGTGTGCAATCGCGCCGGGAGGATCACTCGGCCGAGCTGCATCCGCGCGTCGCCGAAGGCGAACCGGCCGTGGAGCTTTTGTTGCCGCCGCCACTCGCTCCAGCAGCGCAAGACTTGGGAGAGGGGGTTCTTCACGGGTCAGTCGGTGTACGGGATTGGCACACGGTGATTGCCACTGCGGGGTTTTGGCCATACGGTTCGCGCCCCGGCGGAAGCGGTTGCCTGCCGGTCTGGATCAAGATGTACATGCGCCTTCGCAGTCTGGTGATCTCCCTCTACAACGCGCTGTTTGCGCGTGCCGTGGAGAAGTTATTTTTTCACCAACTCGTCACCAAGACAAACAACTTCGGCAGGAGCAACTGGCTCGGCAAGCCGATCTGGCAGAACACGTTCGATCTCTGGATCGCGCAGGAGACGATCCACGACGTGAAGCCGTCGCTCATCATTGAGTGCGGCACCAACCGCGGCGGCTCGGCCTACTTTTACGCGCAGTTGTTCGACCTCATGGGCACCGACGGCAGGGTCGTCTCGGTGGATATCGAGACACTGCACGAGTTGTCGCACCCGCGGGTGACGTACCTCATCGGCAGCTCGGTGTCGGACGAGATCGCCGGGCAGATCCGCGCGATGGCGGAGGCGGCGACCGGCCCGGTTTTGGTGATCCTCGACAGCGACCACTCCGAGGCGCACGTCACGAAGGAACTTGAGATTTACGCGCCGATGACGACGGTCGGCAGCTACTGCCTCGTGCAGGATGGCATCATCGATGAGCTGTTCATGTTCCGCAAGGGCCGACCCGGGCCGCTGCCGGCGCTCGAGAAATATTTGGCAAAACACCCGGAGTTCGAGATCGACCATGAGCGGTGCGAGCGCTTTCTCATCACGCACCACCCGAAAGGCTGGCTCAAGCGCGTTCAATGATCGCCCTGCTGGATTACGGCGCCGGGAACCTGCGCAGTGTGGAGAAGGCGCTGCGTTACGTCGGTGGCGACGTGCGCCTGGTGCAGTCGTCCGACGGCATGAAGGACGCCTCGGCTGTCGTGCTGCCCGGCGTCGGCGCGTTCGACGACTGCGTCAACGCCATGCAGCGGCAGGAACTGCTTGAGGCGTCGCGGGAATTCATCAACACCGGCCGGCCATTCCTCGGCATCTGCGTTGGCTATCAGGCGATGTTCGAGCGGAGCGAAGAGTTCGACAGTCGCGCCGCCGGCTTGGGGCTTTTCAAAGGCAGCGTGGTGCGCTTCCCGGATGGCCAAGGGCTAAAGATTCCGCAGATTGGCTGGAATCAAATCGAAATCGTCCAGCCGGAGTGCCCGATTTTTCAGGGCGTCGAAAATGGCAGCCACGTTTACTTCGTGCACAGCTATTATCCGCAGCCGGAGGACGACTCGATCGCCGCCTGCCGCACGACTTACGGCGTGGATTTCGCCTCGGCCGTTTGGCGGGACAACATCTTCGCAACGCAGTTTCACCCCGAAAAAAGCCAGAAAGTCGGCCTGAAGATTCTCGAAAATTTCGTCAAATTGGCGGGATGAGCCAAGCGCTTGGCCAAGTGGAAAAGGATATGGCTTGTGCAAGCCGGCGGAGTTGGTAGCATTTCTGTCGCTTGGCCAAGCGACCATTGGGCCGGCGAGACTGTAAAACTTTAAAACACAAAAACATCATGGCACACACACTTCCCGATCTTCCGTACGCGCACGATGCGCTCGAGCCGCACATCGACGCGCAGACCATGGAAATCCACCATGGCAAGCACCACAACACCTACGTGACCAAGCTCAACGAGGCCATCGCCGGCAACGCCGAACTGGAGGCCAAGTCGGTCGAGGAACTGGTGAGCAATCTCGACGCCGTGCCGGAGGGCATTCGCGGCGCGGTGCGCAACCACGGCGGTGGTCATGCGAACCACTCGTTGTTCTGGACCGTGCTAGGGCCAAACGGCGGCGGTGAGCCGGGCGGCGCGTTGGCCGAGGCGATCGATGAGGAGCTTGGCGGTTTCGCCGAGTTCCAGCCCAAGTTCGAGGCCGCGGGCGCGACGCGCTTTGGCAGCGGCTGGGCCTGGCTGTGCGTGAAGGAGGACGGCGGCCTGTGCGTTTGCAGCACGCCCAATCAGGACACGCCGCTGATGGAGGGCCGCACGCCAATCCTCGGCTGCGACGTGTGGGAGCACGCCTACTACCTCAAATACCAGAACCGCCGCCCGGATTATCTCAAGGCGTTTTGGAACGTCGTCAACTGGGACGCGGTGGCGGCCAACTACGACGCGGCCAAGGGCTGACATCTTTCGCGGCCAACCGTAGAAAAAAGGCGCACGTATCGTGCGCCTTTTTTTGTTTGGAGAGGCGTTGGATTTAAGGACGGAGCAGGCCGACGATGGTGCGGAACTTCACCGGGTTGTCGCCGGGATTTTGTTTGCCGACGTGATGCGCGCCCCGATCCCACAGGTTGGGGTTGAACGCCGCCTTGGTGTTGCTGAAGGAGACATGCGTGTCTCCCCAGAGGGCGTTGATGCCGGTCGGGTTGTTGTTGCTGGTGTGCGGCCGGGTGGCCTCGGTGTAAATCAAGTCGGTGACGATGGTGCTCTCGGAGGAGAATTGGACCGACTTGGTGGCCACCAGCCGCCATTGGGCCTCCATGTCGTTTTTTGGGTTGGGCCGGGCGAGTTGGCCGGACTGCGGATAGTACATGTAATTGCCCCGCACACGGCCCCGGTAGCACATGGGCCAGGGCACCTTGGGGCTTTGGTAGTTTTTTAGTTCCTGCTTGATGGGCAGCGTATCAGCATGTCGCAGGCCGGGGTCGTAATAAGATTCGCCCGAGGTGATTAGCCCCACCGCATAGAGAAAGCCCAGGTTCATGGGGTATTGTGTGTTCGCCCGTTGGCCATCGGAGCCGCCGAACATGAGGTAACTCATCCACGGTTCGGAGGCGACATTCTTTTCCGGGTTGAACATTGTGGGGGGGGAGTGGTCATCGTAATCACCTGAATAAGCCACCAGCGCCAGTCCGATTTGCCGCAGGTTGTTGGTGCAACTGGTGCGCTGCGCCTTGTTTTTTGCCTGACTGAGAGCCGGGAGCAGCAATCCGGCAAGGATGGCAATAATCGCGATCACCACCAACAACTCAATCAGGGTGAATGCCTCCTTCTTTGGAGTGAGTCTGGTTTTCATCGGAAACGAAATCAACGCCTCGCAGCTTTAGCCAGTCAATACTATTTACAATAAATCAGCGTGTGCTTGCCCAAGCGCTGGGTGTTACAAAACACGCCTTGGCCATGATCAACGTCGGCAGTTGAATGAGAGTGAAAGCTTATGTTTGTTTCAAAGGAATGGCAACTCCGGCTTGG
>QOAX01000012.1 GCA_003972865.1 Verrucomicrobiota bacterium
ACGACTTGCCGGACGTATTGCAAACTGAGCTCGCCGCTTTCGGCCGATGGCGTTCCGACGCAGACGAGCGACACGTCGGTGGCGGCGATGGCTTCCTCGTGATTTTGCGTGGCAGAGAGCAGCCCGTTTTTCGCCGCCTCGGCGAGGAGATCGTCCAGCCCCGGCTCGACGATGGGCGACACGCCGGCGGCGAGCGACTCGACTTTTTCGGCATGCACATCGACGCCCACAACGGTGTGCCCTTCTTTAGTGAGACACCCGGCGGTGACCGCGCCAACATAGCCAAGACCGAAAATTGAGACCTTCATTTCAGGCGCGGCAGACTAGGTTTCACCCGCACGGAACGCAAGGCCAAGAGGTGAAACTTGAAACTTGAAACTTGAAACTCCCCACCCCGTGTGACTCTGTGTCGGCTGGAACGAGGCTTGGGCATGATTACTTTTTTGAAGGGAACTCTCGCTGATGCGCTGCCGACGCAGGCGGTGATCGATGTCAACGGCATCGGGTACGAGGTGCTGATTCCGTTGTCGTCGTTCGAGAAGCTGCCGGCGCTTGGCCAGGCGGTGACGCTCAAGACGCAGCTCGTCGTGCGCGAGGATTCGCAGACGCTGTACGGCTTTGCCACGGACGACGAGCGCGATTTGTTCAAGATGATCCAGAGCGTGAGCGGCATCGGGCCGAGGCTGGCGCTGAATGTTTTGAGCGGCATGAGCGTGGCGACGTTCAAGGGCGCGATCGGTGCTGGCGACGTGAAATTGCTCTCGAGCATCAGCGGTGTTGGCAAAAAAACCGCCGAGAGAATGGTGCTCGAGTTGAAGGACAAAGTCGGCGTGGCGACCGGTGGCGTGGCGGCGCTTGGACAAGCGGCGACACCGGGCGACAAGACAATCGCCGACACGGCGGCGGCGCTCGAGGCACTTGGCACCAAGCCGGCCGAGGCGCAAAAAGCCGCCCAAGCCGCCCAAGCGATGCTCGGCCCGCAGGCGTCTGTCGAGGAGTTGGTTCGCGCCGCGCTCAAGGGCGGAAGGTAAACGCAGTTGGACACGCAAGTCGTCATCCCGAACGAGGCTGGGCTTGGCCAACGGCTGGCGGCGAAGCTGGTTTGCGTGTTGCTGCGTCTGCTGAGGTTTACGTGGCGAGTTCATTTCTCCGACCCGCACGGGGTGATGGACGCCGCCCGCGACCAGCCGTTCATCCTCTGCGCGTGGCACAACCGGATCATCTACGCGCTGTTTGCCACTCGCGATGTCATCCGGCCAAAGACTTGCCGGAAGGTGGCGGCGATGGTCAGCGCCAGCAGCGACGGCGCGTTCGCCGTGGAGATTCTGCGTGCCTTTGGCATCGTGCCGATCCGTGGCTCGACCAGTCGGAGAGGTCGCCAGGCGTTGCTGGAATTATCCCGGCAAGCCAGGGCCGGCCTGCACTTGGCCATCACGCCCGACGGCCCGCGAGGCCCGTGTCACGAGATACAGGAGGGCATTCTGTCGCTTAGCCAGGTGACCGGCCTGCTGATCGTCCCGCTTGGCTGTGAGGCCGGGCGCAAGGTTCGTTTCAAAAGCTGGGACCGGTTCCAACTGCCGTGGCCGTTGACGCGCTGTGACTTTGTGTTTGGCGAGCCGATGGCGGTGCCGAGGAGAGTCACCGGGGCGGAGCGAGCCGTACTGAAGGGAGAGTTGAAGAGGCGGATGGCGGAGATCAATCCGGAGTAATCGGCGGAGCCGCAAGGTTGCACAATTCCGAAAAACGGATATAACCACGCGCCGTGAACGCCGGTTCGTTGGAAGGTGCGCTGCGCCTGCAAAAGCTTATCGTTTTCAGCATTATCATGCTGCTTGTGCTCGTTTTGGGGTACATGCTGGCGGATGATGCTTTTTTTGCCGCGTTCGCGTTTGCTGGCCTGGCTTGGCTGATGTTGATGCCGTACCACGCGACCCTGTCGGTGGCCTGTGCGGTGGCGACGTTTTCCACGGCGCTGATTCTCCCCTTCTTTCCGGGCCGGCCGTTTGTTTGGGAGGCGGCGGCGCTCCTGGGCTGGACGGGGTGCGTGCTGGTGTTTTCGTTCCGGCAATACCGGGACGAGATGTGGGATTCCATTTTTGAACACAAGTGGATGCTGCTTGGCGTGGCCGGTTATTGCGGCGTGCTGGTGTTCACGATGATGGAGCGCGGCGTCGGCTTTCGCACGATGGGCGGCGCGCAGATGGGCGGGCGGTTTTATTTTCAGCAACTCACCTGTGCCATCTTCCCGCTACTGTTCATAATGGTGCGGCTGAAGGAAGAGCAGATCAGGAAACTGTTTATTATCCAGTGCGCGCTCTCGGCCACGTGGGTCATCTCGGACGCGATCTACACCAACGCACCGGGCCTGTTCAATATCCTGTTTTTCCTCGAGGTACCCGGCGACGCCCGCAACTTCGAGATGGAACGCTTGAGGATGGGCATCAACCGCTACCAGTCGCTGGCCTTTGTCAGCGTCGGTTTCCTGTGGCTGTTGCTCATCAAGAACAAGCTGAATGACTTCCTGACCGCCAAGGGGGTCTGGCTGATTCCCGCCAGCCTGGCCATCGTGGGGACCGGCCTGCTGAGCGGGCACCGTTACACGGTGGCGATCCTTGTCCTCGTCATGAGCTTCATGGTCTTTACCCAAAGGTTGATCACCATGAGGAACGCCTTGGCGGGCAGCCTGGTGTTGGCCCTCGGCCTGACGATTTCTTACGGCTTCGCGGAACGCATGCCGCTCGCGGCCCAGCGCGCTCTCTCGGCTCTGCCCGGCATCACGGTGCACCGCGACGCACGGCTGGATGGGTTGAGTACGATGGAAACCCGTCGCGTCCTGCGCGTGGAGGGGTTTAAAATGATGTCACAGTATCTGTGGGTCGGGCGCGGGTTTGGGCAGTCCGGCTTCGGCGATCACTCGCTGCAATGGGATCCGACGGCGATCACTTACCACATCAATCAGGGGCGTTTTTACAACGGGTTCATTGGGCTGATGGTCAATACCGGCCTGGTTGGAACCTGCTTCATGCTCCTGTTCCTTCTCGCCGGATCCGTGGTCGCCATCAAGGTGATTTTTCACCTCCGCGAACACGGGGTGGACGATGAATTCTCCCGGGTGAGCTGCATTGTGGCCTGCCTCTGGATGGCCAATGTGGTCGCCTTCATCGTCCTGCACGGCGACAGCGAGTACGCGATGAAAACCTTCTCCCTCCAGGCCGGTCTGCTGATCGTCTGCCAATACATGTTGCGGGACCGGTTGCGCGTGCAGCAACCGGAGCAGCCCGAGCTCGAATGAGAATCCTCCACCTGGTCGGCCAGCGCGAGGATGCCGGCGGCATCCTCGCGGTGATCCGCTGCCTGCACCAGGCCGGGCCCGCAGCCGGCATCCGGCACACGGTCTGGGTTCACCGGGATTACGCCGAAACCCGCTCACCGGCGCTCGACTACCGGCGCACCGGCTTCATCGCCAGCGACTCGCCGAGCCATCCCGCCATTTTTTTCACCAGCGCGCTGGCGTTTTTCAGCCTGCGTAAACTGCTCCGGCAGGAGTCGTTTGACGTCATCCACGCGCATACCCGCGGCGGGCTGACTGTCGCGTTGCTGGCCGGCCTGTTTCTCGGCCGGCGGATTCTGTTCACGAACCACAGCTACGCCAGCCGCGCCTGGTTTTACCGCTGGGCAGCCCGGCGCGACTGGATGACCACCGTGGTGCTCAACCCCAACATGGCCGCGCACTACGGCCTCGAGGTCGGGCCGCCCGGGTACAGCATTATTTTCTCCGGCTGCGCCGATCGATTTTTGCAGGAACCGCTCACCGCCAACGCTTGGATAGGCGCCGATCCCTTGGCCAAGCTCAAGCTCGTCGGCATGGGCACGCTCGTCCGCTGGAAATGCTGGCACCACCCCATCGCTGCCCTGGCCAGGCTGCCGACCGGCCTCAAGGCCCGCGTCGAGTTTCACCTCTGGGGGCCGGAGCAGGGCGACGCCGACTCGCAGGCATACGTCGCCGAGCTGCGTGAATTGATTGAGCAACATGGGCTGGAGGAAACGGTCCTGCTGCGAGGCGTGACGAATCAGGTCACCGATGCCCTGCGCGATGGCCATTTCGTCGTCGTCGCCTCGGAGAACGAGCCGTGCAGCGTGTCGCTGATGGAGGCCCTCGCGCTGGGCCTCCCCGCCCTCGCGGCCCGCAGCGGCGGCAACGTCGACATCGTGCAGGACGGTACGACCGGCCTGCTGTATGAGACCGGCAGCATCGACGGTTTGCGCGACATAATCGCCGCCATCCTCAACGGCGAATTCACCCCGGCGCCGCCGGCCGAAATCCGTGACAGTGTCCGCGGCTGGGCCGCCAGCGAGATGGCCGCCAAGTACAACAGCGTGTACGGGCAGATGGCCAAGCGCAACGGGGACGTGTCATGAAACTGCTCGTCTTCGCCCATGTCCCACCGCCGTTCCACGGCCAGAGTTTCATGGTGCAGCAACTGCTCGACGAGCTGCGCGACGACGAAACGATCGAAGTCTTCCACGTCGACAGCCGACTCTCAAAAGATGTCGACGACATCGCCTCCGCAAGTCCGCGCAAACTCCTCCTCATTTTTCGCCATTGCCTCAAGGCCGTTTGGCTGCGGCTGCGACACGGCGCGGGCAATTTTTATTACGTCCCCGCGCCCGGCCTGCGCAATGCCGTCTACCGCGACTGGATCGTGATGCTGCTGTGCCGCCCGTTTTTTCGGCGGATCATTTACCACTACCAGGCGTCCGGCGTCGGTGGCTGGCTCGAGACCGGGGCGCGTCCATGGGAACGCTGGGTGTCGCGGCGGTTGCTCGGCCGCCCCGCGCTGAGCATTGTGCTGGGCGATTATTATCACGAGGACGCCGCCAAGCTCTCGCCGCGCAACATCGTCACCGTGCCCAACTGCGCGCCCGACCCCTGCCCCGACTACGCCACAACACTGCAACCGGCGCAGCAGGCCCGCGCCCGGGCGCTTGGTCAAGCGATCGCCGGCGGTGAGTCGCCGGCGACGTTTCGCGTGCTGTACCTGAGCCTGTGCTACCGCGACAAGGGCCTGTTCGACGCCATCGACGCTGTCGCCGAGATCAACGCACGACTGCAAGCCAAGCGATCGGCCGCGCGCGTGCAGCTCGACGTTGCCGGCAAATTTTATCTCGCCGACGAGGAGGCCGAATTCAACGGGCGGCTTGGCCAAGCGGAGTTGAACGACGCGCAAGGGCCGCTCGTCGTTTATCATGGCTTCGTAGACGAGCCGAAAAAGCGCGAGTTGTTCGCTCAAGCCGACGCGTTCGTGCTGGCGTCATACTACGAATTTGAGGCGCACCCGGTCTGCCTCGTCGAGGCGATGGCGCACGGCCTGCCAATTATCGCGACTCGCTGGCGGATTTTACAGGAACTGTTCCCCGTCGGTTACGAGGGACTCGTGGACACGAAATCACCCGGCCAAATCGCCGACCGGCTTGAGGGCTTTCTTGGCCGCACGGACGAGGCCGGCCTGCGCGATCGGTTCCTGCGGCACTTTACGCGGCGGGCGTTCGGTGAAAAAATCCGGGCCGCCTTGTTGGCGCTGGAAAACGAGTGAACACAGACGGACAACCCGATCCTGCCCGCGTCTCGGCCTATCGCGGAGTCGATCACTACGACGATCCCGCCGCCGTTCACACGCTCGTCGGCCAGGCGCTGGACGCGCTCGGCCTGCCGGACGATTACATCCGCCCCCACGACCGCGTCGTGCTCAAGCCGAACTGGGTCAAGGAACACGACGAGCGCCACCCCGGCCCCGACCGGTGGGAACACGTCGTCACGCATCCCGCCGTCATCGAGGCGGTCATCCGCTGGGCCGGCATGCGGCTGGCGGGGAGCGGCTCGATCACGATTTGTGACGCGCCGCAAACCGACTCGTCGTTTGCCGCGCTCAACCAATACTGCGGACTCGACGAAATGGTCGACCGCTGCCGCCGCGACTTCCCCGGCACAACGATCAAGTTGCTCGATCTCCGACCGGAGGAGTGGCACGCCGTCGATGGTGTCACCGTCTCGAAAACACAGCTCACCGGCGACCCGGCGGGTGACACGTTCGTCGGGCTGAACGACGCGAGCGAGTTCGTCGGTTTCCACGGCAACGGCCGCTTGTTCGGCGCGTCGTTCAACATGGCCGAGACGAACGAGCGGCACTCCGGCGGGCGACACGAGTACATGCTCTGCCGCACGCCGATGGACGCTGACGTGCTCATCAATTTGCCAAAGCTCAAGTCGCACAAAAAGGTCGGCGTGACCTGTGCGCTCAAGAATCTCGTCGGCATCAATGCTAATAAAAACTGGCTGCCTCACCACACCGAGGGGACGCCCGATCAGGGTGGCGACCAGTTCCCTGCCTCGACTGCGAAGGCCAAGCTCGAGCATTCGTGGATGGGCCGGGCCAAGCGCATCGCCAACGGCCGCCCGCTGCTCTCGCGCCTGTTTGTGCCGTTGAAAAAAATGGGCCGCCTGTTTTTCGGCGACACGCAGAAGGTCGTCCGCTCCGGCAACTGGCACGGCAACGACACCTGCTGGCGCATGGTGCTCGACCTCAACAAATGCCTGTTCGATTTCGACGGCGCCGGGCAGCCGCGCCAAAAGCCGCTGCGCTACCTGGCGGTGGTCGATGGCATCATCGGCGGTGAGGGCAACGGCCCCATGTCGCCCGATGCGAAGCCGTGCGGCGTCATCCTCGCCGGCACTCATCCGGCCGCTGTGGACATGGCCGCCGCGACGCTGATGGGTTTCGACTGGCAAAAGCTGCGGCTGCTGAAGAACAGTTTCGAGATTCGAAAGCGCAACTTTATCCCATTCCGGCCAAGCGACATAAGCCTCGTTTCGAACAAGCCTGAATGGGATGGGCCGCTTGGCCAAGCGGGCGCGTTGTTTGCGTTCAAGCCGCACTTTGGCTGGGTCGGCGCGATCGAGCGCGAGCCGGAAAACCAGGCCAAGCGATGAGTCTCGAGGACAAACTTTACCCGTTGCTCTCGCTGTACGACCGGCTGCCGCAGGGGGCGCGAAATTTCATCGGCGCGGCGTACCGGCGGCTCCCGCGCCGCATCCGCCACGGCAGGGCGTACGGCGAGTTTCGCGAATTGGCCGAGGCATCGCCAAGCTGGAGCGAGTCGGATCTTCGCGAGTATCAGTTACGCGAACTGCGCCGCACGCTCGTCAACGCCGCGAGCTATTGTCCGTGTTACAGCCGCTCCTTTGCGAAGGCCGGTTTTCGTCCGGACGCAATGATGTCACTCGACGATTTTGCCGGCTGTCCGTCGCTCACCAAGCAGGACATGCAGCAGCATTTTAATGACCTGACCTCGACCGGGATTGCCGACTCGCAAAAACTTTACATCACCACCGGCGGCTCGACCGGCGTGCCGGTGGGGTTTCATTTGCAGAAGGGCGTCAGCCGGCCGAAGGAGCAGGCGTTCCTTGAGGCCAACTGGCGGCGAGCCGGTTATTTTGACAAGGCGCGGCTCGCGCTGATCCGGGGTCATGTGACCGACTCGCGAGCCAGGGGCAACATCATCGCGCACGACGCCACGCGCAACTGGCTGATGCTTTCGTCGTATCACCTCACCGACGAGCGCATCCCCGAGTACCTCGAGGCGCTGGAAAATTTTCAGCCGGACTTTTTGAATATCTACCCGTCGGCGGCGTTGCAGCTCGCCGAGTATTTGCAGCGGCACGATCAGCGTTGGCGCACGCCGCTCCAGGGCGTGCTATGCGGCTCGGAGCAGTTGACACTGTCGCAGAAACGACTCCTCGAGGGTGTGTTCCAGTGTCGCGTGCTGCGCTGGTACGGCCACGCCGAGCGCGTCGTCCTCGCCGCCGAGGGGACGTACTCGGATCTGTTTTATTTTTGGCCGCATTACGGCTTTGTTGAGTTTGGTGAACCGGACGGGGACGGCCTGCGGGAAGTCATCGGCACGACGTTTCACAATATGGCCATGCCGCTCGTGCGATACCGCACCGGCGACTTCGTTCGCCTGGCCAAACCGGATGCGCGTCGGGAATACGCCTGGCCAGCCGTTGAGGAGATCGCCGGGCGCGGGCAGGAATTTCTTGTCACCGGCTCGGGGCGGCGCATCTCGCTGACCGCCTTCAATATGCACGACGCGATCTTCGACGGGCTGTATGCCGTGCAGTTTTTCCAGTCGGAACAGGGCGTGGCGGAGTTTCGCTACATCCCGTCGCCGGAGTTTCACACGTCGCGGCTGCCGCAGATTGAGGACGGCATCCGGCGCAAGCTTGGCGACGACTTTCGGCTGGTGCGGCGCGAGGTGGGGGAGGGCGAAACGACGCCGCGAGGCAAGCAAACCTGGCTCATCAGCCGGCTCTGATTCCCG
>QOAX01000072.1 GCA_003972865.1 Verrucomicrobiota bacterium
ACGACGAGCCAACGCTTGGCCAAGCGCCTGAAGTGACCAAGCCGACGAAGACGGTGGACGACGATAAACTCGCCGGCTTGGCCAAGGCCGAGCCCGCCCCGCAAGCCGATGTCGCCCCGAAGAAAGAGGAAAACCTCGACAAGGCCAACGAGAAGCTGGGCGGCCTGCTCGGCGACTAATTTCCCCACAGCAAACCAAGCGTTATGTGGCCCATTGCCAAGCAGACTCTGAAAGCCGCCATCCGGTACCGCTTTGTCGTGGCGATGGCGGTCGCGCTGCTGGTCATCGTGTTCGGCATTCCGCTGCTGGTGAAGAGCGACGGCACGGCCAAGGGCACGGTGCAGCTCGTGCTCACCTACACGCTTGGCTCGACCACCGCGCTGCTTGGCATCGCCTCGCTCTGGATGGGGTGCGGCACGCTGGCCCGCGAGATCGAGGACAACGTGATGCAGATGGTCGCCGTCAAGCCGGTCGCCCGCTGGCGGGTGTGGCTCGGCAAGTGGCTGGGCATCATGCTCCTCAACGCCGCGCTGATGGTGCCGACCGGCCTGGCCATTTTCTTCCTCATCAACGCCAGGGCCAACTCGTCGGAGCTGGACGAGTTCGAAAAGGCCAAGCTGCAAAACGAGGTGCTGGTGTCGCGCAGCAGCGTCCGCGAGCCGAAACGGGATTTTTCGATTTCTCGCCAGAGGGCGTATGACTACGCACTGCTGGTGGCCGAGGGGAAAACACAGTACACGGAAGCAGAGCAGGCGTTGCGCATGTCAGTGACCAACCCGGAGCACATCCTCTCCTTCCGGCCGGAGTACCCACGGTTGGTCGAGCAGGCGCAAACCCGGCCCACCGAGGACATCCTGGCCCAACTGGAGCAACTCGAGAGCGAGGCGATCCGGATTTCGAAGGCCAGTTACGAGGTCGTGCTGCCGGGACAGGACCGGTTTTGGGAGTTTCAAATCGATCCCGACATCGTCGATGAAGTGAATCAAAACCCGATCTACCTGCGGTTCAAGTTCAACGCCGATGACGAGTATGATCCCAAGTCGCACACGCTTTGGTTTTCGATCGGTGAGGGCACCGGCAAGCGTTGGCCGCCGGAGGGCTTCTTCAAGCCAATGAGGCGTGGCTCGAGTGCCTTTCATGAAGAGGAACTGCCCAAAGGGATCGTGCCCGACAAAGGCCCGGAGAAAGGCTTGGTGCGAGTTCATTTCGTGAACCAGAACACGGAGCGGCCGATAATTTTCCTCATGGAAGACGGCCCGATGATCCTTTATCACGACGGCGGCTTTGGCATGAACCTGTTCCGCGGCCTGCTGATCATCTTTTTCTGGCTGGGACTCATCTCGGCAATCGGCCTCATGGCGTCGAGCTTTCTTTCCTTCCCCGTGGCCACCTTCATGTCGCTTGGCATTTTGCTGATCTCGGCATCGACCGGGACGCTCGAGCAGATCATCGACGAGGGCGGCATCACCGGGATCAACCACGAGACCGGCAGGAAGGACGAATCATCGATGCTCGACGCCGCCGCCATCCTGTTCGCCAAGGGCGCGGTGAAGATTACCTCGGCCATCTGGGGCTACTCGCCGGTGGACAATCTCAGTTCCGGTCGAACCATCACCTGGGCCACATTGCTCACCGCCTTCTTCTGGATCGTCCTGGTGATGGGTGGCTTGGTGACGACGCTCGGGTCTTACATGTTCCATCGCAAGGAGTTGGCGCTTCCGAATCCCACTGCCTCGATGAACTGACACGGCATGAGACTCCACGGCAAAGCGTTCAAGTTCGTCATGGCCCTCCTGGCCCTGGCCTTCCTGTTTGCTGTCAACCTCAGCCAGAGCAGGATGAACCAGTTCCGTGCGGAAAAAAAACTGACGCACACCGAGCAGATTGAGAATCTGCCGCCGACGCTGGCCTTCACCACCGTGGTGCTGGGCGGCTTTCGCGGACTGATCGCCAACGTCCTCTGGGTGCGCGCGATGCAGATGCAGGAGGACGGCAAGTTTTTTGAGATGGCGCAGCTGGGCGACTGGATCACCAAGCTGCAGCCGCACGCCGATCACGTCTGGCGCGTCACGGCGTGGAACATGTCATACAACATCTCGGTGAAGTTCGACGGCATCAAGACGCCGCACGTGCGCTGGCACTGGGTCAAGCGCGGAATCGAGCTGATCCGTGACGGGGGGTTGAAATACAATCCGCACAGCGCCCACCTTTACCACGAGCTGGCGTGGCACTTTCAGCACAAGGTTGGCCACAACCTCGACGACGCGCACGGATTCTACAAAATGGCGTGGTGCTCCGAGATGATGCACGACCCCGGCCCCGACGGTCGCCGCGGCACCGAGGACGACATATTCGAAGGCGGCGTCATCGGCACGCGGCGCGACGGCTATCTTGATTTGCTCGATCCACAGACCGACCAGGCCAAGCGCCGCCTCAAGCGCCTCAAGGAGGTCTTCAAAATGACTCCCCAAAAAATGAAGGCCGTTGACGACTTGTGGGGGCCGCTCGAGTGGCGGTTGCCTGATGCTCACGCCATCTACTGGGCGCAGCAGGGCATCGAGGATGTCATCGGGCGGTTCGATGTGACCGGCCCCGATGGAGTTCCCGATGGCGTCCTCAACACCGGGGAGGAGGAGGCTGCCGGAGGCGACTTCCTCAAGCTGCGCCGGGTCATTTACCAGGCACTGCAGCAGGCCTGCATGCAGGGGCGGCTGATCGCTCCGCCGCCCAACTTCAACTACGGCTGGAATGTTGATCTCGTCGCAAGGACCAACGACTCCTACGAGAAACAGATGGAGGCCAAGCGCATGGAGGACGCCGCTTCCAACACCGACACCGGCCTGGCAGAGCACATGAGCACCGGCCACAAGAATTTCCTGCGCAGCGCCGTCTATTTCCTCTACGTGTATAACCGCAAGGACGATGCGGCCAAGTGGTACAAATACATGGTCGACCTGTATCCCCAATCCATTCCAGCCGAGGGGTTGAGCCTCGACGAGTACTGTGTCTCGCGCGTGCAGGAGGACGCCGGGGAGACCGACCACAACCAGACCAAGGCCGTCATTGGCGGGCTACTGCTGCAGGCTTTCCAGAACGCCGCGATTGGTGAGGATGACCAGTTCGTCGGCCACAAGTCGCTCGCCATCCAGTTGCACAACCGCTTCGAGAAGGAAATCGGCATCAGCACCAACCGCGTTGGCCTGCCGCCGTTCGAGGTGCTCGAGCGACAGGTGTTGGAGGATCTGTTCCGGCCCAACAGCCCCTTCATGCATCCGGTGTTGCTCGAGCAGCTTCGCCTCGTGCTCAAGCTGCCGGAGGAATACGGCAAGGACCTCGAACCGTTCCCCGACCCGCAGCCGCCGCTCCTGGGCCCCGCTCCGGAGCCGGTTCCCGAGGGTTGACCTTCCTGCTTGGCCAGGCGGCTCCTCATTTCGGAATTGGACTCGCCGGAAACAGGCAGCTAGGCTCGCGCCTCAACCCGGCCACGATGTTTTTCAGAAACGCCATCCTTCTCTCACTGCTGTTTGGCCTGCGTTTGGGCGCGCTTGGCCAAGCGGAGCCGCCGCCGTCCACCTGGTTTGCCATCCGCGTCGTGGATGCCGAGACCGGCCGCGGCGTCCCGCTGGTGGAACTTGAGACCGTCAACCATCTGCGTTTTTGCACCGACAGCAACGGCACGGTGGCATTTCGCGAGCCAGGTCTAATGAACCGGCAAATCTTTTTTCACGTTCGAAGCCACGGCTATGAGTATCCCAAGGACGGCTTCGGCTATCGCGGTGTGCGGCTCAAGACCGCGCCCGGCACCGAGGCCGTGCTGAAGCTCAAGCGCCTCAACATCGCCGAGCGGCTTTATCGTGTGACCGGTGCCGGCATTTATCGCGACAGCCGCTTGCTGGGCCGCAGCGCGCCGATCGAACGGCCGCTGCTCAACGGTTTGGTGTTCGGCTCCGACAGCGTCGTGACCGCGATTTACCGGGGGAAGCTCCATTGGTTTTGGGGAGACACCAACCGGCCTTCATATCCACTGGGCAACTTCCACGTGCCGTTCGCCACCTCGCAGCTTCCCGGTAAGGGCGGGCTTGATCCTGCCCTCGGCATCAACCTCACTTACGCCCTCGGCAAAAACGGTTTCACCCGGGAAGCCGCCAAGATGCCGGGGAAGGGACCAACCTGGATTGATGGCCTCGTGGTGTTGCCGGACGAAAACCGGCAGTCCCGGTTGCTGGCGCAGTACGTAAAAATCAAGCCGCCCCTGGCGGTTTACGAGCGAGGCGTGGTGCAGTTTGACGATGATCGACAACTGTTCGCCCACCACGTGAAATTTCCAGAGGACGCGTCGCTCTATCCCCATGGGCATCCGTTTTTGAACCGCGCCGCCGATGGTCAGGAGTACGTTTACTTCGCCGGCGGGATGCCGTTGGTGCGTGTCCGTGCGAGCCTTGCCAGCTACCTCGACCCGTCTCAGTATGAGACCTATACCTGTCTCCCGGCCGGCCCCGGGAGCGATGTGCAGCGAAATCCAGATGGCAGCCTGAAATTCGAATGGCGTGGAGAGCAGCCCAAGCTGGATCTTCAGCAGGTGAACAAATTGATCGCCGATAAGAGAATCAACGCCGGCGAGTCGCCCGTCCACTTGATCGACATCGAAACCGGCAAACCGGTGCTAACCCAGCATGGCTCAGTTTATTGGAACGACCACCGGCAACGCTGGGTCATGGTCATCTCGCAGTCGTTCGGCTCTTCGATGCTTGGCGAGATCTGGTTTGCCGAGGCAGCTCGCCCGGAAGGCCCGTGGGCCTACGCCCGGAAAATCGTCACCCACAACGACTACAGTTTCTACAATCCCAAGCAGCATCCCTACTTCGCCAAGGACGGCGGACGCACCCTTTTTTTTGAGGCCACCTACACGTCCACCTTCTCGGGCAACAAGCACCCGACGCCGCTCTACGACTACAACCAAGTCATGTATCGCCTGCAACTCGACGACCCCCGGCTGAACCTCCCGGTTCCGGTTTACGAGCGACCGGGCGATACCGGGTCAACCTGGTCGACAGTGCGACACGGAAACGCTGCTCCCCGATTTTTTGCTCTGCCCAAGCCGGTCAACGGCAAGGTCGCGATCGGTCAGGACGAAAAAACCGGCCGACTCGTGCGCTTGGCCAAGGACACCGATGCCCTCTTCCACGCCGCTGCTGACCCTGGCGCGCTTGGCAAAAATTATCTCCTGCCGCTCCATGAATGGACGCGTGCCGGCCAAGGCCGGACGATATACGCCTACGGCACCAAGCCACCGGCCAACGGCAATTGGCAGCGCTCTTCCACGCCGCTTGGCCACGTCTGGCCGCTCCCCGGTGAACTCAAGATCGACAAATGAATCAATTCACCCATTGCACTTTTCCCGTTGGCTTGGCCGCCTTGTTACTTGTGACCGGCCTAGGCTTGGCATCTGCCGCTGACGAACCCCGAGCCGCCTTGCGCCTGCCACCCGGGGCGGGCAACCCACGCAACAGCGAGGGAGACTTTATCCGGCTAAAGGATGGGCGAATGATGTTTGTGTACACGCATTTCACCGATGGTGCCGGAGACCACTCCAAGGCTCACCTGGCGGCTCGGTATTCGAGCGATGCCGGCAAAACCTGGACCACCAGCGACAATGTCGCGCTGCGTAACGAGGGCGACTGGAACATCATGTCCGTCTCGCTGCTGCGCCTGGACGACGGGAGTATCGCGCTTTTTTATCTGCGCAAGAACTCTCTGCAGGACTGCCGGCCGCTGCTGCGCCGCTCGATCGATGAAGGGAAAACGTGGAGCAAACCCACGGAGATCATCAAGGCCCCGGTGGGTTATTACGTGATGAACAACGACCGCGTGGTGCAGTTGAAAAAAAGCGGGCGGCTGATTGCACCGGTGGCGTTGCATAATTTACCCGGTTACGCCAAGCCCGACTGGGCGGGCATCATCATGTGCTACCGGTCAGACGACAACGGCCAAAGCTGGCGTCGCGGCAAAACCACGATGAAAACCCATGACAAGGCCGGCAAACGCGTCATGACCCAGGAGCCGGGTGTGGTGGAGTTGAAGGATGGCCGGTTGATGATGTTTTGCCGAACCGACGGCGGCAGTCAGTTTGTTTCGTTCTCGCGGGACGGTGGCGACACTTGGTCGCCGTTGCGTGCGTCCAACATGATTTCCCCGCGTTCGCCGGCGGCCATTGAGCGCATCCCGTCCACCGGCGACCTGCTGTTGGCGTGGAATGACCACTCCAAAATCACGCCCCATCTGCGCGGCTACCGCACTCCCTTCACCGTGGCCATCTCTCGCGACGATGGCAAAACCTGGAGTGCGGCCAAGACGCTGCAGGACGACCCGCACGGCTGGTACTGCTATACTGCCATGGCATTCATCGACGACCGCGTGCTCCTCGGCCACTCAGCCGGCGACCGGCGCAAGGGCCATCTGGACACCGTGCAAATCACCACCTTATCGGTAAAGTGGCTTTACAAACCCACCGGCCGGGGCAACGCAGATTGACTCCGTCTGGCGCAGGCGGTGGTTGCTCAGGCGACGCTTCGTTCCTATAATCCGTGTCGCCTTATTTCTCCGTGAACTTACTTCGATCAGCATGGTTGCTGGGTCTTCTCGCCGCTTGGCCAAGCGCTTGGGCGCAGGATTGGCAACAGGTCACCGTGCCGGGGGATGCCGAGGCCAAGCGGCCTGCCGGCACCGGGTGGTACCGCTGCTGGGTGAAGGTGCCGGACAACTGGGCGACGCTCGGCGGCCGCGATCTTTGGGTCGAGTCGGTCACGTTGACAATCGATTCCAGCCACGCCGCGCACGAGGCGTTCATCAATGGCCATCGCCTTGGTGGCGCTGGCTTATTCCCGCCGGATGCCAAGCCTAGCGATGGTAAACCCAAGCGCTACAAGGTGCCGCCCGGCGGCTTGGCCAAGGGCAAGTGGAACGAACTCGCCATCAAGGTTTTCAACCGCGACGGCCTCGGGCAATTCCAGGACAATGGCCCGTCGATTCAGGGCTACTTTCTCGAATGCCTGTTCAGCGGCGAGTGGGAATACAGACCCGGCACGGAACCGCCGCCGCCTGGCCAAGCGCTCGCCGCCAAGCCGCCCCGCGCCGCCTACGACCAATTTCATGAGGCCAGCCGCGTGCTTTTCGAGGCGCAAACGCTGGTGCACGGTGAGCGGCTCAGCCCGAGCGAGAGTCTTGCGCGATTCGAGTTGGACGACGGCTTGGCCATCGAGACCGTCTTGCACGAGCCGCTGGTGGCGCAGCCGACGCATCTCAGTTTCGATGCGCGCGGGCGGCTGTGGGTTTCGCATTACGTGCAGTACCCATACCCGGCCGGGCTGCGACAGATCAGCCGCGACAAATATTACCGAGCCAAGTACGACCGCCAGCCCAAGCCGCCGCCGCATCACACGCCCGGCCGCAGCCGCGTCACCGTGCACGAGGACACCGACGGCGATGGCGCTTACGACACGCACAAGGTGTTCGCCGACAAACTCAGCTTGGCCAATGCGGCACTGCCCGGCCGCGACGGGGTCTGGGTGATGCACACGCCGCATCTGCTGTTTTATCCCGACCGCAACGCCGACGACATCCCGGACGGCGACCCGGTGGTGCATCTGGCCGGCTTCGGCTTCGAGGACACTCACTCAGTGGCCAACGGCCTCGCTTGGGGGCCGGACGGCTGGCTGTACGGCGCGCAGGGCAGCACGGTGAGTTGCCGCGTCACCCGGCCCGGCATCGATCCGCTGGGCACAACGGGGGTTCACTTCGAGGGCTGCATGGTTTGGCGTTACCGCCCTGAGTCGCGCGAGTTCGAGATTTTCGCCGAAGGCGGCGGCAACGTGTTTGGGCTGGAGTTCGATACTGTCGGCCGGTTGTTTTCCGGTCACAACGGCGGCGGCACGCGCGGTTTTCATTACGTGCAAAGTGGCCTCTACCTCAAGCAGGGTAAAAGCCCGGGCAAGTTTGGGCCGCCAGACAATCCGTTCGCATTCGGCGAACTGCCGATGATGCCCGGCGGTGAAATCCCGCGTTTCTCCCACAACGTCATCGCCGTCAACGGCTCCGCCATGCCGGACGCATGGCAGGGCAAACTCCTCGGCGCCGACCCGCTGCATCGTCACTTGGTGCTGAGCGAACGCAGCGTGCGCGGCGCATCGTTCATCACGCGCGACGTTGGCTTCCCGGTGAAAAATTCCGACGTGGCCTTCCGGCCGGTTTACATGGCCAACGCCCCCGACGGCTCGCTGCTCATCGCCGATTTTTACGAACGCTACATCGCGCACGGCCAACATTACCAAAGTCAGATCGACCCCACCTCCGGCCGCATTTATCGGCTCTGCGCCGAG
>QOAX01000023.1 GCA_003972865.1 Verrucomicrobiota bacterium
CCGATCTTCCTCGGCCCGGAGCCGGATGCGCCGCTGAAGATCCAGTTTTTTGGGGCGAACAATTACACCTTGTCGGTGGAGGACTCAGCCGACTTGGCCAACTGGAAAACAGTCGGGAGCCTCGACGGCGAGGGGGAAACCGTCGAGTGGATCGACTCCCGCAATAACCGGCCCAGTGCGTTGTATTACCGCATTCGATTGACCCCGAAGGAGTTGGCTTCGCCGGGGGTGTTCGATTTCAGCGGAGGCAAGCCACTCGATCCCGGCAGCAAACTGGCACAAGACCTGGCCAAAACCGTGCTGGCGAGGTTAAACATCGATGGACGCAACGTCACGGAGGCGACCGTGGAATCCGTCGTCCGGTTGCTGCCGCCTATTTTCGGCCCCCAATATTTGGTTGAGTTGCGCGGCAACAATGAACAGCAACAGCCGGTTTCGGTTTACGCCGAACTCGCCGAGGCCGGCGTTCAAAAAACGCATTTCGTGACGAAGCTGAACGTGGACGATCGGTGGGAGATGCTTCGTCGCATGGAGTCGATCGAGTTGGATGACGGCTTGGCCCTTGCGCCGAATTCTCCCAATGCGGATCGGTCCGCCACGTCCGCGGAGTTTGCGTTGGCCGACCTGAATGAGCGCACCGGAAATAACTGGTCACTGGTTGAAGTGATTTCCAGCCTCGGAACGGGAGAGGCAACAGATCACTTGGTCTTGAGCCTCGCGACACCGGAAGGCGAGACGGCGACGGTGTTTGTTGAAGTCGGAATGAACCCGGAGACCAACCAGAGCGAAGTGCTCACGGCGTTCACGCAGTCGGAGTTGGGGATCACGGTCGTCCCGCTCGAGACCGGGGATGCGCCTGAAGTTGGTGACGCGGATTTCTCGCCCCTTGTCCTGTGGAGTGTCGAGTTGAACCCGGTCAAAACCGATTCGCCCTTGGCCAAGCGCTTGGCCGGGTTCCTCCTTGGCCAGGAGCCGGCAGCCAAGGACGGCTTGAAGTTGAAGCGAATCGTCGCCGTCACCGAGGCCAAGGCAGCGGAATCCACATCCTATTTCGTGGAACTGCTTGCCACGACGGAAGCCGGCGCAACGGTGCTGATCCAAGCCCACGTGAACGAACTGGAAGACGGTCAGCTGGGGTTGATCAGTTTCCAGATGGTGGAGGGCGGATAAAATGGCACAGACCCATTTCGGTGCTTTCTCGAGGGCATGTTAACAGTAGGGAACACACCAAAACACAGGCCGCGCCCGCAAAAAGCGGGCGCGGCTGGCCCTCAAAAAACGGGCAGAAAACCGGCGAAAAAAAATGAAAAAAAGAGGTTGACAGATCAATCAATCAGTTGATAGGTTTTCTTCTGTTCGAGTTATCAACCTTTATTTCGATAAAAAACAGTTGAAAATCAATGAGTTGGTTCACCTCCAAAGGAAACGAAAAATGAGCAAATACACATCATTCAGTAGGGATAATCACGATTCACCACTCTTTTCAAGCCTTGACGCTTTGGCCAAGCGGGTGTCTGGTTGGCATCCGTCTTTATTCGAGAATGGGCTATTTCAACGGGTTGGTATCATGAATCGTTTGCATTATTTCAAGTCTTTGTGCCGGGGGATTCCGGCGTTGTTGCTGGTTTCCGGGTTGCTTTTTGGCATGCCGGGAATGATTCCGGTTTCCACCGGGTTGGCTGGTCCGGAGGATCCGGATGTCGCTACGCGGCCGGAGATCATCAGTATCCAGTTGGAAGTCAGCGAGGTGGTGGTCACCATCCGGATTCCGAAGGGAATCAAGAAAGTCACGCTGGAGGGACGCTCCCGCCTGGGCAGCGGCAACTGGGCGCCGCGTGCAGTCGAGCGGGTGGACGGCAGCGGCGGGTTGCTGGTGATCCGGATTGCCTACTCGAAGGCCAACGAAATCCTTCGCGTCCGAGGGGATGCCGAGGAGGAACTGCCGGCAGCGTTTTACAAGGGAACCACTGATTTCAACGGCCAAAAAGATGATAGCGGAGGACTACTCGTGGCGGATGGAGGAGCTCCTCCTGGTCGCGGAAACGAATTCGATTCTGTGGCCGATGCCGAGGATGCCAGCAAGGATTCCGGTGATGCCACGCGCGACGTGGTTGAGTCGGACATTTGGAGTATTCACAACGACACGCTCTACTTTTTCAACACACTGCGCGGCCTGCAGGTGATTGATCTCAAGGACAAGAGCAACCCGGTCATCCGTGGCGTCTTGCCGATGCCGGCGGCCGGTGAGCAGATGTACACGCTGGGCGACGACCACGTGATCCTGCTAGCCCGCGACGGTTGCAACTGGTGGGGCAACAACGCCGAGAGCCAGGCGATCATCGTCAACGTCGCTGGCGACACGCCGGTGATCGCGGCCAGCGTGCCGGTGAAGGGTTACATTCAGGAGAGTCGTCTCGTCGGCACCGCGCTGTACATCGCCTCACAGACGTACATCACGATGGAAGCCATCAACCCCACGACCGGCGACACGTACACGCGATGGGAATACGGCACACAGGTCTCGTCGTTCGACCTGGAAAACCCGGTCGAGCCGGTCGAGCGCGACTCGCTGTTCTACAGCGGCTACAACAACGACATTTACGCCACCGACAAGTTCCTGTTCGTCTCCACGGCTGTCGTGCAGCAGTATTACAAGACCGACCTGCGCTGCATCGACATCTCCGCGCCGGATGGCACGATGGAGGAGGCGGCTACCATTCGCACCGCCGGCCGCGTGGCGGACAAATTTAAGATGCGCCTGAGCGGCGACACGCTCGCGGTCATCTCGGAGGAACTCAATCGCAACACCAACGACAATCGCAATCGCTGGTTGACCACGCTCGAGACGTTCAGCCTGGCCAACCCGTCCAAGCCGGAGGCACTCGGCGAGTTGAGCTTGGCCAAGGGCGAACGCCTGTTCGCCACGCGGTTCGACGCTGAACGGGTTTACATCGTCACTTATGAGCGGATTGACCCGTTGTGGATTGTTGATTTGTCCGACCCCCGCAATCCGGAAATCAAGGGCGAACTGGAGGTGCCGGGCTGGTCCACCTACATTCAACCGCTGGGCGACCGCCTGGTCTCGATCGGCGTGGATGACACGGACAACTCACGCCGGGTGGCCGTGTCGTTGTTCGACGTCAGCGACGTCACCAAGCCGAAGCTCTTCGACAAGGTTACCATGGGCGACCGGTGGTCCTGGAGCGAGGCGCAGTATGACGAAAAGGCATTCACCGTGCTGCCGCACGCCGGGTTGATCCTTGTGCCGTACCAGGGCTACGAGGCCGGCGGCTACGTTAAAAATGTCCAAATCATCGACCTGAACGAAAAGACGCTGAAAAAACGCGGCGTCATCGAGCACGCGCTGCAACCGCGCCGCGCCACCGAGTATCAGGATTACATCCTGTCGATCTCCGGCAAGGAACTGCTCTCGGTGGACGCCACCGACCGCGACAACCCGGTCGTAAAAAGCGAGGTTGAGCTGGCGTGGACGGTCGACCAGGTCATCCCGACGGGCGACTATTTGTTGCAATTGGCCAAGGGCTCCAACTGGTACTTCGGCGAGCAGGGCGGGCCGTCCATTCGGGTGGCGTCGCAGGATGATCCCGATACCGCGCTGGGCCGCGTGGTTTTGCCGGAGACGGCCTACCTCTCAGGCGCCTCTGTGAATGGCGAAAAACTGTACCTGTTGCAAACACTGGCATTCCAGTCAGCCAATCCCAAGCCGCAGCCGGAGAAACCCGAGAACGGTGAAGACGATGGCGACGAAGAGAAGCCGGAGGAGCTCAAGCCCAATGTTTTCCTGACCGTGATCGACTTGGCCAATCTGCCGGAGTTGATAGTGATAGGCGAAGTGGCGGTGGTTGACAAAGACATGGGTTGGAGCAACGAGTTCAAGGCCAATTGGCCAAGCGAGGGCAAACTGCTCTGGTCCAATGCCGGGGGGTACCGGTACTGGGGTTGGCGCGGAGGGCCGATGATCGATGATGGCTTGATGGGGGATGTCTGGTGGCCCGGTTACGGCGGGACCGCTGGGCAGTTACTCTGCTTCGATGTCGGGGACGCCGTTAAGCCGAGCTTGGCCTCGTCCGTCAACCTCTCGGTGGAACAGAGTGAGGATGGCAAAAACAAATACGCCAATCGTTGGAACTTCAGCGAGGCGATCCTCAATGACAACGGCCTGGTTTACTTGAGCAGCCAGCATACGGAGTACATTGAGTTGGAGCCGGAGGAAGATCCCAAGCCTGATCCCGGTGAGATCGAGTCGATCGATCCGGAGAGCGATCTTGGCCGGGCGTTGGTCAAGGCGGCGATTGCTCAACTCGAGGATGCTGACCTCGAGTTGGTGGATGTGATCGCTTTGGATCGGGTTAAGCTGGAGGATAGCGAATTCATTGAGGTGGTTCTTCACGCCGAGGATGCGGAGGGGAACAAGGTGAAGGTGCTGGCCGAAGTGGAGCAGGCCGATGACGGAAGCTTTGAGATACTCAACGTTGACATAGCGCCGATCGATAAGCCCAAGCCGAAACCAAATCCACAGCCTCGAGGGTACTGGATCACCAGCTATGAACTGCACGTGGTTGATTATACCGACATGTTCAATCCGGTGGTACGCGAGCCGGCATCGATTCCCGGGACACTGATCGGTACGTCGCACAGTGGCGCGCTGCTTTACACACAGGGATCGCATTGGAACGAGGAACACAATTGGGACGGCAACTGGCTCGACGCCAGTTCGTACGACGGCCTCGAGGCGTACCTTGTCGACTCGATTGAGCAACCCCGTTATTGGCCCCAATCGTACAGGGTCACTGATGATGGCACGCTTTATCTGACCTTTTCCGAGCTCGAAGAAGTTGAACCCACCGAGGGCGGCCAGGAGCAGCACATTTGGGCCTATTATATGCAATCCCTCGCACTCGACGAGACCGCCAAGTTCGCCTTGCTGGATGAGATCGAGCTGGAGACCGGCATCCAGCAGCTCGCAGACATCGGCGGACGACTCGTGGGGCAGGACAACCAGCGCACGCTGTACCTGTTTGACACCATGAATCCTGCGTCGCTCTCCGTCGCGGGGCTGGGTGGGCTGGACGGTTGCCTGTGGTTCAACCTGAACGGTGCTGCCGGTGACATCGAGTCTGGCCTGTGGCTGCCGCTCGGCAACTACGGCGCGGTGAGGATCGACTGGGAAGACTAAGCCAGGCGCTTGGCCAAGCGCAAAATTTCACTCACTGTCCCGGAGTTGCTCTGCGATGTAAGGCATGTAGGACTCCCGGATGTGCCGGGCCAGGTCCTGCGCGGTTTGTTCAGCACGATGCGCCACCAGACCTTTTTCCCTCTCGTCCTCCGGTGTGTTCGGATCGTCCAGCGGCGACACCCGGTCGAAGTAGCTCTTGGCCTCCGCGTATTCCCCGATGTGCATCTTGTGCCAGCCCACGTTGGCCACGGTCAGGTAGCCGTTGGGGTCGAGTTTTTCGGCCTCGGCAAAATATTCCCCGGCCTTGTCCGCTTGGCCAAGCTCATCCAGCGCCATTCCCAGCCGCGCGTGCGAATACGCGTCGTACCGGTTCAGCGCGATGGCCTGTCTCAGCCACGCGGCTGCTTCTTTCAACTCGATCTTTCTCGTCGCCCGGCTTGACTCCATGGCCCTGCGCCGGTGGATTTCCCCCAGCAACCCGGCGGTCTCGAAGTTGGTTGGCTCAACCTCCAGTGCTTTTCTGAGGCCCTCAACCTGCTTGCGAAACGACTCGGCCGACTGGGACGCCTTGAGCCAGGCGTGCTCCCGGGCCTGTTGTATTGCCTGTTGAACAAGCAAACCCGATGCACCGCAAACCGCCACGGTCAGTGCCAGGCGCACCGGCATTCGCACGGCCACCCAGTACCGCTCCGTGGCGAACCGGATGTAAGCCGCCAGCAGCCCCGCCAGCGTCGCGGCCAGCATGGCGTTGGAGGGGATGTGCAGGTTGAAATCGACAAACGAGTGCAGCGCGATCGAGCCGAGCCCCGCCGTGCTGCCCAGCACAAACGCCGCGCGGTTGCTGGTCTTGGCCGAGAGATCGCTCGAGGTGCGCTGCGAGTATTTCCAGCTCTTGATGATCCCGGAAATCATCGTTCCCAACATCAGCCCGGCCAGCATCATGCCGGCCAGCCCCCAGTCCACCAGCGTGTTGAGATAATCGTTGTGCACTCTCACCGGCCGCGATTGCAACTGCTTTGGCCGGTGTGCCGGGAACCGGTGGTCGAAATGCCCCGGCCCGACGCCCAGCAGCTTCTCCTCCTGCCATACGGCGGCCGCAGCTTTCCACAATTCGATGCGCGAGCCGACGTGCTCCATCGTTCCCGGCTTGCTGACGTTCCGCAGCCGATCCTGGGCAAAAGGCGATGTGAGCAAAAAACCGGCAATGACTCCCAACACGATGCAGGTCAGCAGAATCCCCCGCAGTCGAAACTGCTTTCGCCAGCCTAGCACCGTGACGATGGCGGCCAAGGCCAGGCTGGTAGAGACCCAGCCGCCGCGCGACATGCTCACCGCCACGCCGCCCAGCAGCAGCAGGGCCGAGTAGCCGAGCAGGATGCGCATCGGCTGGCTGATGCGGCCGGTCAGCACCGACGCCAGGCAAAGCGGCAGCAGCATCCCGAGGAAACCGGCGAAATGGTTCGGGTTGATGAACGTGCCGGAGCCGCGCCCCTTGTACTGCTCCGGCCGGGTGAAGTGCCAGACATGCTCTAACCCCGCGATCACCTGCACGATGCCGTAGATGGCGATCGCCGTGCCGGTAAACACCAGCACGTACAGCGTAATTTGAGTCCATTCCGACTTGTGCAGGTTATTCAGCGCCACGAAAAACAGCAGCGCATAGACCAGCAGGCGCAGCACTTCGCGGCGGGCTGTGTACTCGACATCCGCCTGCACGTAGTGAAACAGCGCGTACCCAAGAAAGAGCAGAAGACACCAGCCGACCGGCGGAAAAAGCAGGCGATTGTGGCGCGGCTCAAGCCACGTGCGGGCCACCCAGAGCAGGCCCGAGGCAGCCACCAGCCATTCCACCACCACGAACTCCAGCGTCCGGACTGCCCCGGTGTCCAATGCCGAATAGACGAGCGCAGCCAGTACCAGCCCAACAATGCCCCTCTCGCAATAGCTGTCCAGCGTCCTCCGGTTCACAAGACGGGTGGTTTAATGGGTCGACGCCAGTTTGTAAATGGCGGGGATCAATGTTTTTTCCCTGGCAGCGGGAGGTGGGTGGCAAAAAAACGGTCCATCATCGCCTGGCAGTAGTCGTTGACCGGCTTGGCCACATCCATCGTGTGCGGCCAACCGTCGAGCCGTCCGTAAACGTGCGGGATGTTCAATCGCTTCAAGTGCGCCGCCAGCGCGTCCGACTGGCTGATCAGCACCGTCTCATCAATTGTGCCGTGGAGGATCAGTGTGGGCGGGTCAGCTTTGTCCAGGTGAAATCGCGGCGACGATTGCCGGTACAAGCCCGGGGCCTCCTCGAACGATTTCCCCTGGAGAAAGTTGCTCACCGTTTCGCTGTCCTTGGCAACCTGGGTCGTCATGTCGTACACGCCGTAAATGTTGACCACAGCACTCACGCGGCTGCTTATTCCCCTGTGGCCGCTATTGCCCTCGAGCTCGGGATCATCCGAGTAGCCGAGCATCATCGAGAGATGCCCGCCCGCCGAGCCGCCGATCACGGCGATTTTCCCGGGGTCGATTTTGTATTTCTTGGCATTGGCCCGGAGCCAGCGGACAGCGCATTTGCAGTCCTGCACCGCGGCCGGGAACGGCGCCTGGCCGGTCAGCCGGTAAGTGGCCGTGGCGACCACGTACCCCTTTTTGGCGTATGCCGCCGTGTAAAAATGGTAGTCCTGCCGCTTGCCGCTTTTCCACGCGCCACCGTGGATGAAGAGCAGTGCTGGCACCGGCCTGGCGATTTTTGCCGGCCGGTACAGGTCGAGTTGCAGCGAGTAGCCGTCGGCGTTGCCGTAATCGATGTCCTTCTCCAGCACGACGCCGTCCGGCAGTGGCACGTCCCGGTCGATGATCTCCAGTTTCCCATTGCCAAACGCCGCCAAAATCTCCAGCTTCGACTTGTAGCCGGGAGGCGGCTCGGGGGCATCCTGCGACTTCGTTTCTGCGGCGACAAAAACCGACCCCACGGTCAAGCCACAGACCAATCCGATCCAACGAAATCGAGTGCTCATCACGGAGGGGTTATACGCGTCATCACCCGAGAAAGTCACGCCTTCTCCGCAACCCGGTTTCAACCGTTCAATTGACGAGCGAACGGCTTGGGGCCAAGCTTGGCCAAGCGCT
>QOAX01000200.1 GCA_003972865.1 Verrucomicrobiota bacterium
GGCGATGGTGGCGGCGCCAACGCCACTTTTGTCCAAGAGGGCGGCGTCAACGACCTCCCGGGAAACCCCGCGAGCCCCGAGATTAATCGGCAAGCGGACGATGATTACTACTTTGCTGGTGAATACACGAAGGTGATTCCAAACAACGGCGATTATGAACCGGTAGGCTCGGTGTTGGTCAACGAGGAGGCAGGTGAACGGGCCTTCGCGGGTATCGATAATAATCTCCGTTACCATTTCAATCTGCCCGCCAGCTTGAAACCCACAGATCAACTGATGGTCACTTTTGACGCTAACAATCTAGATAACAATGGATTTGACCCTCAGTACGGCATCGAGGTTTATTTCAATAACGAGCTTGTCCAGGAGGAGATTGTCATTTACCCGGAAAACCTGGACACCGATTATACGACGCCTCCTTTCACGCTGGAGAGCGTCGGTGCTGAAGTCGGTCCTGGCTTCGACAACATTATCACGCTCAAAGGTATCAATTACAACGCGGACGGCGGAGGTAATTGGATGGGTATCGACTATGTCCAGTTGGATCCAATTCCGCAGCCGGTGTTTCCGTTGGCCATAGGGCTGGATGACGATGGGTGGCCGGTTGGCGATGGTGGAGGAATCAACGCCTCCTTCGTTCAGGAGAATGGGACGATCAATGATCTGCCGGGAAGTCCCAGCAGTCCGGAAACCGCGCGACAAGCCGACAACGATTACTACTTCGCCGGGGTTTACACGAAGACCATCGTTGAGGATGAGTGGGGAGACTATGACCCGGTAGGTATCGTGCCACGGAACGAAGAAGCCGCCGAGCGCGCCTTCGCTGCCGAAGACAACGATCTGCGCTACCACTTCAACCTTCCCGCGACGCTAGAGCCCACCGATGAGGTAACTGTCTCTTTTGATCCGCTCAATCTTGACGAAAGCGGAACCGATCCTCGCTATGGTATTGAAATCTATTTCAATGACGTGCTCGTCCAGGAGGAGATTGTGATCCAGCCAGATGACTTGGGTAATAAGTTCACGACCGAGCCGTTTACTCTAGCCAGCGTGAACGCTGAGATGGGTCCAGGCCCGGATAATATCGTGAGCCTCAAGGGGGTGAACTACAACTGGGATGGGGGAGGGAATTGGATGGGCATCGATTACGTCCAAATAAGCCATTTGGAGGATATGCCGCCTGAATTGCCGCCTGAATTTCTGCCGAGTGTCGTGAGCAATGGCCAGTTGACGCTTTCCTGGACCGGCAGCGGTAACCTCGAGTGGGCCCCTGAGGTTACTGGCCCTTGGACAGCCGTTACTCCTATTCCGACGACTCCGTACTCGGAAAACTTCAGCGTGGCTGACCGGCGCTTTTACCGCCTTCGAAAGCCTTAGTAGCCTGGTGTCTATTAGAGATCTGTCGGGTAAAGCTGTCAATCCCTCCTGTACTGTGGGGAACACTGTGTGCACGTTGATTGGCAATGACTGACTAACTCTTGCGAGGCGGTCGTTTCTGGTTTTGTAGCTTCGGCAACTTGTTCAGCGGTTTTTGGTGTCCGATGGAGAAGTCGAGTGCTGTGATGTGCTCGCACACCCCACCAACAGCACGGCTGCGATTGTTGTGATTAGGAGGTGTTTCATTTTTTAGGAATCTTCTGGCTGTTTTGATTTGGAAAGGCGTGCGCCAACTTGCAAACCAACTACCAAGCCAAGAAGCCCTCCAATAATTGTAACCAGAAGCCACGCACCGGCCTCGAAAGGGCCAAGGGTGTATCTGTCGCTCGGACGAATATCAAGCATCTGCCATAACCCAGCTTCTATGCCAAGCAAGAACAAACACCAAAACACTCCACTGCCCACAACTGCTCCAACATACACCAGAGGCCGGGCATTGTGCCCGGCCTCTTTTTTCTACCGTTCCCTTTGAAAAAAAGGAGTTAAAAGAGGAGAGGAAAGATGGTGGGGTTCAAGCCTATGAAACGTCGTCAATGGGACAGTCTGTAGAAGTTCGAGATTGTTATGTAAGGATTCAAGGGGCAAAGTAAATGAGTCGGTTCATGGTGTTAACAACCCAGTTAACGAGACCGGCCAGGTAAATGAATGGTTCCGGAGACAAAAAAGTGGTTGTAATCCTTCTTTGGCGAAAAGCGCTCGGGCGATGATCGCCGGAATTAAGTGGAGTTTGGTTGCTCGGTTTGGCATGGATAACCGGCACAGATGACTGACTCCACACAAATCAGCACTTCCGGTCGCTGCACTTGGCCAGGCGCGGTTGGCCTTGTTCTCTTGATTGCGTTGTGCGGGGTGTCGGTTGTCGCCCAACCGGGTGGCAGCCCATTGGCCAAGCATATGGCAGTGAAGCCTTCGGCTGCGGGAACCAAGCGCTTTGAACTGATCCACCCGGCTGCGGGCGGGATTGAGTTTGTCAACCGCTTTGCCGGGTTGGAGTTTTACAAAAACATGGTCGCTCACAACGGCGCCGGTGTGGCCGTTGGAGACGTCAACGGAGATGATCTGGCCGACATTTACCTCTGCAATATTCAGGGGGGCAACGCTCTGTATCTGAACCAGGGCAACTTTCGTTTTCGTCCCGTAACCCAAACGGCCGGTGTTGCCGACGAGGATAAAATGAGTACTGGTTCGGTCCTTGCCGACGTGGACAACGACGGCGATAAAGATTTGCTCGTTAACGGGATTCAGTCCGGCACGCGGTTGTTCCTCAATGATGGCAGCGGCGGCTTTCAGTTGAGCGAAATATCGGGCCTCGACTCGGCCGGCACCACCAGTTCGTTGGCTTTGGCGGACATCGATGGCGATGGTGATCTCGATTTGTACGTGGCCCATTACATCGACCGGATGTACCTCGCCGATCCGACCACGGGATTTGAGTACTCCAAGCGCGGTGATCAATGGGTCGTCACACGGATCAACGGCGAGTCGACGCTCAAACCGAAATGGAAGGGCCGGTTCACGGTCTCGGACACCGGCCGGGTGCGTGAACTGCCGGAGGCTGACCGACTTTATCTCAACAACGCCGACGGCACGTTTCGAGATGTGTCGGCGGAGCCGATGTTTATCGTCAACGGGGAATCGCGTGCGCTGGCTTCGTTTCGCGAATGGGGCTTGGCTGTCACGTTTCGCGACGTGAACAATGACCTGCTTCCTGACCTGTACGTTTGTAATGATTTTGCCAGCCCGGACCGGTTTTGGATTAATCAAGGCAATGGCACCTTTGAGTTGGTGACGCATCGCAATATCCGGCACACGAGCCGTTCGTCGATGGGCGTGGATTTCACGGACCTTAACGCTGATGGCGTGCCGGACTTTATGCTGCTGGACATGCTCGATCCCGATCGCGCACGCCGTCTGGTGCAACTCGAAAAAGAGATCGAACGCTCGAGCCGGTTGCTCGACTGGACCTACGTGCCGCGCTTCAACCGCAATGTATTGATGATTTCTCAGGGTGGGCAGCAGTGGTTCGACACAGCGTATTACTCCGGCGTGGCTGCGACGGCCTGGTCGTGGAACGTCCGCTTTCTCGATGCCGATCTTGACGGCGACGACGACATGCTGGTGACCAACGGATTTGCGTTCGACACGATGGACATGGACGCGAGCCTGCGGATCAAGTCGGCGCAACAGTCGGGGAGCAAGGACGCCCGCGCCCTGTACGAGATGAAGAAGCTTCAACCGCGCTACAACTCGCCGAATATGCTGTTCCGTAACGAGGGCCGGTTGCGCTTTACGGATGTTGGCGAGGAATTCGGGTTTGCTCACGATGGGATTACGTATGGTCTTGGGGTGGCGGACTTCGACAACGATGGCGATCTCGATCTTGTGACCAACAACCTCAACGAGTCGCCCTCGCTCTATCGTAACACTTCGCAGGAGCCTCGCATTCAGGTTCGCTTGCCGGGCGGCGTGGGCAGTAAAGTTCGATTGGTGGGGCAGGGAGGAACAACGACGCGGGAGATTGTTTCCGGTGGCGGCTACCTGAGCAGCGACAGCGGCGAAGTTGTGTTTGCGGCGGGTGTTGCTGGCCAGTCGGAGATGCTGGTCGTGGAGTGGCGCGACGGAACGAAACCCACGCGCATCGAGCGGCCCGTCGTTAACTCGATTTACACCGTGATCAAACCCAGCCTGGCCAGGCGCTGGGTCAAGGGGGAGGTCACTAAAACAACGCCGATGTTCCGTGAACTCCCGGATGCCATTTCGTTTCGACACCTTCCGAACCTGGCCAAGGACTTCGACGAGAACCCGCTGCTCTTCAAGCGGTTCAGCACGGCGGCCCCGGCGATGCTGTGCCGCGACTTTGACAACAATGGACGATTGGACTTCGGTTTCCAATTGGCTCGCAGCGCAGGGGTTCAGGTGTTTCTTAATCTGGACGGCGACAATTTTCGCCCGGTCACTGCCCGGTACAACGACCCGTCCGGGTTCATGGGCAACGCTGGATGGCTGGATGGCTTTGCGGTCATCGAGGGCAAACCGAATTTTGTCGGGGCACTCAACAAAACAATTCCGGCGATCGAGTCGTTGACTCAGCCGGCGGCACTGACGTTGCGTGGCGACATGGATGGCGATGGAACTGCAGACGCGATTTATATTACGCAGAACACCCTGAACGACCATCCAGCCGAAAGTCGGGCGATGGTGTTTTTGAATCAATCGGGATCGTTTCGGCGCGCAGTCGATTGGGAGCAATCACTTGGTGCGCTTGGCCAGGTGACCAGTGCGGTGTTGGTTGACATGGATGAAGATGGCGACACTGACCTGCTGGTGTCACGTGACTTGGGGGCTATCGGCCTGTATCACAATCGCGGCGACCGTTTCGTTGATGTCAGTGAGGCGTTTGGGATGCTCGAGTTTGTTGGCTTGTGGCAGGGCCTGGCTGTGGGGGATTTTGACAACGACGGTCGTGTCGATTTTGCCGCAGGTAATCTCGGGCGCAACAGCCCGATGGAACTCTACCCCGACGGTATTGTCCACTTGGGAAGAGGAGGAAAATCGCGATTGTCACTGTATGCCATCAAGCGCGGGAGCGTGCATTTGCCGGTTGATGACATGGACCTGTACGCCAACGTTGTCGACCGTGCGAGATTGCCGGCAATGTACCGCCAGTTTTCAGACATCGACTTGGCGAAGGTGTTGGATTCATTCGACGGACTGAGGCGTACTCGGCTGAACTGTTTTGAGACGTCGGTGTTCCTGAACCGCGGCGGGAAATTCGAGCGCCGGGCATTGCCGCATCCGGCGCAGTTCAGTCCGACGTCCGGCATCAACGTAGCTGACTTCGACAACGATGGCCGCGAGGATCTGTTGTTGAGCCAAAATCTATATTCTCTTCGACCGGACTGGGGGCGGCTGGATTCGAGTGCCGGGATGATCCTGCTTGGCCAAGGCGATGGCCGGTTCGAGCCGGTGCGGGCCGGTGGCAGTGGTTTGGCCATCCTGGGTGACAGCCGGAACGCCTCGGTGGTCGATTTCAATCGCGACGGCCGAACCGATATCGTCGCGACCCAGACGTTTGGCCAAACTCTGGTCTACCTTGGCCAGGCCGGGAAGCCGGGGATTCGGGTTGGATTTGCAGCGAACAATTCCTTGGCCCGGCGCCTGGGCGCTCGGGTTCGCCTGGTTTATCCGGATGGCTCCATGTCGCCCCGACGTTGGTTTCATTCGGGCGACGGGGTGATGGCCCAGTGTGCCCCCGAGCAGGTTTTGGGCTTTGGCCAGCGACCTCAATCGATTCAAATTGAGTGGTCGAATGGAACAAAAAAGGCTATTCCCGTCGAATCAGGCAAAAATGACTACGAGGTGCCGTAAATGCCTGTTTTTCTAGGGCGCTCAAGGTCCGGGACCGGCAGGCAGGGGGGCATCCCCGCCAGTATAAATTAGAGGCTGCCGAGTCAGGCAAATTGAAAAAGAGAGGAAAACATCACCTCCTGCAAACTTTAGTCTCGTTCATCTGCTTGGAGGCTTCTTAAATCTCCATAAACCCGCAATATGCTCGAAATTATTATGCTATTTTGCGATACAAACACTTGACCGTAATATTGTCATTCTGGATAATCCCCGCCGCTCAACCTAACATAGGAATCAAATATGACCATGAAATCACGAATTACTGGCGTTATTGTCGGTGCTGTCGCACTGATTTTTTGCACCACAACTCAGGCGCAGAACGGAGTTGAACCCCGTTACGAACGGTACAACGCGGACAGGAAATCCATTGAAGTCGATGGTGACCTGTCTGATTGGGCTGGGGTTACGTTTATTGAACCTCGCTTTGAGGCCAGTGATGGGCGCGAGACAGGCAAGGGTAATTCGACCATAGGTGATGTTACCTATTCCACATTCGCTGAGTATGCCGGTGGCACATGGAGTGGTCCTGATGACCACACGACCTTAATCGCCGTGGCTTGGGACCAGAATGGTCTCTATCTCGGGATCGTTGTTACCGATGACGAGCACGAGCACGCGGCCAATAATGCCTGGAATGGAGACGGTGTTCAGATGGGGTTGACCGATGCGGACCGTTCCACCGTGACCCACCTTTACAACTACTGCATCAAGGACGGCTACGAGAGCGGCAAGGTCTACAAGAGCGGGGATGCGGGGATCATTGCGGACAAGGAAAGAGGGCCGGGTAACTACAGCGTGGCCATGGTTCGTGATGACGCCAAAAAGACGACCACCTACGAGGCGCTCTTCACCCCGGATTCATTTGGTTTTGCCAAGTTTGAAGTGGGACAACAGTTTGGGTTTGGCGTCTGTGTGAACGACGGTGACAAGGACACGCCCGGCCAGAAAGGCTGGAGTGGTTGGGGACCGCACATGATCGTGTTTGGCAAGACTGCACCGGATGCAGCGCTGGTGACCTTGACGGCAGCGGAAGTGCTGGCCTCGTTTGAGACGGACTTCTCCGACGGTGAAATTCCGGAGACTGCAGAGCTCTTTGGTGTGGCAGAGATTGGTCCTGACGAGAGGGATGAATCGGATGAGCCAAATGAGTTTTTGCACGTGACCGATGCGTTGAATGGCCAGAATGGGTCGATGAAGATCCAGGATATTACTGATGGCAGAACCTTCAAGGAATTTGAGGTGGGGTTCCGTTTGTACATTTCCGACAGTACCTGTTGTGGGAGTGCAGATGACACGAGTCCTGCTCACCGTCCTGCAGATGGATGGAGTCTAAGCATTGGGAATGACCTGCCGGATACGATTGCATTGCCAGAGGAAGGAACCGGGAGCGGTATTCGAATCTGTTTTGACACATGGGACAGTGGTGGGGGAGAGGCCCCTGCCATTGACGTGTGGAATGGAGTTGAGGGAGAAGTGGGCGATGGAAGTCAGGATACATGGAGCGGTGGTTTGTTTGTCCGCCAGAAATTTGACGGTGTGACCGCTGCCCAGGAAGATGAAAAATTCAAGGATCCCGAGACAGGAGAGTTTGTGTTCATGTGGACGCACGGAGAATGGGTTGACTTCAGCCTCAAGGTGTACGCTGGTCGGATCGTCATCAATTACAAGGGATACGAGATGATCAATGAAGAGCTGCCTGCGGGTTGGCCGGCGTTGACGGCTCCGCAGTGGTTGTTTGCCGGACGTACCGGTGGAGCAAACTCTGCACATTGGGTGGATGACTTTTATGTCAAGGTGTTCAAGCCATCCGGGCCGATCATCACTGCTTTCGAGGGGACCGCGGGTGGGTTTTCGGTTTCCTTGGTGGACGCGGAAGGCAACGCTCTTGAGGTTGATAGTGCCAAGGCCAAGTTTGACGGAGCAGATGTAGCGGTAACCAAGTCGAAGAGCGATGGAGTGACGACCATTGCGTATTCCACGGATAGTCCGCTTCCATCAGGGAGTGATCACACCATTGAACTGACCTATTCGGATGAGAAGGGCAGTGTTCACGTCAAGACACTGTCCTTTTCGGTTCCGAATTATATAGTCTTAAATGCGGATTCAATTGTATCTGATTCGATTAAGGGTGAGTCCGGGTTTATTGCAAATATCACCCAGATTTCCACTGAGCAAACCGGAAAAGATAGTTTGCATGGCAACAGCACGGTCAAAGCCGAGAAGCAGATTAACGGTGAGTACATTGACCCGGACTATGAGGAGCCGTGGCTGAACGAGGCGGATATAGAGGCAGAGGAGGGTTGGTCCTACTATCCGGTGTGGGTTGAG
>QOAX01000062.1 GCA_003972865.1 Verrucomicrobiota bacterium
CGAGATGATCTGCATTTTCCTTTTTATCGAAATGTTCACGTTGAACACGCAAGTGGGCCGTCGCTTGGACAAGCTCGGCATCGGCGGGGTTGCGTCCAACCGCCAACCGCCACGCCAGCTTGATTTGCTCATGAGTTCTGCTGGTTTGCTTGGCCAAGCGATTGGCCCACTCGTGATTATGGTTGGCTATTGGGAGCTTTGCACCAAGCTTCATCCAAGCGAGGCAGTTGTCGCTGATGTCAACATACCTCCTGCGTCGGGTCTTGGTTTGATTTCCTTTCAGGGCAACCTCCTTGTCGGCAAAGGAAATGTCCTGCTGGCTCAAACGCCTGACCTCGCTTGGCCGTATACCGCAAAACAGATTCAATGCTGCTGAAGTCAGGAGGGCAGGGGATTCCTTTCTGGTCAGTTCCATGAATTTAGTGGCTTGCTCAACAGTCAGGATTTGCGGGTCAAATTCGACCCGGATGATCTCCTCAATCTTTGATGCAGGATTGTCCATTACATAGTCCCTCTTGATCATCCAGTTGAACAGATTCTTGACCTGGCGATTGTACCCCTCCTTGGTTGTATTCCCCCAAGCTCCCGCATCGAGCCAAGACTCGATCATCTCTGGTGTGATGGTTGCGACCTGTGTATCCGCTCCGATGAAGTCCCTGAAACTGTGAACGACGGTTTGCAGCGTGTATAACGTATTCTTTGAGCATCCCTTTCTCGCTTTAGCACCCAAGAAGCCGCTTGGCTCAAACACTTTTTCAGGTCGCCCGCGATGTCTGCATCGCGGAGAGTCCGCCTTGACCCTCTCGTCGACGTAAGCGTAGCCAACGGCCTCACCCAGAGTGCACTTCTTGAGGAAGTTTTTCCCGCTCCCTGCGGTGGCAAAGTGGTCAACGGCTGACAACAAGGTGAACCCAATACTGCGAGACCGCTCGAAGGCGTTCATCATGTCGATCCTGTCGCTGTTTGATAAACCGATCCACCATTGCTGGCAGGTGACATCCTTGGCCTCGGCCTTCAGCCATCGCTCGGCCTGCGGCTTGGTATCGAAGAACATCCGCTTCCGTTTGCCGTTAATCTTTCCATCGACAAGCACCACTGGCTTGCCCCGCTGTGTGATTTCTTTAACCTTCATCGTTTGTAATTTCGGCCCACCAAAGGCCTCTGAAAACGATGTGCTCTCTTTCCCGAAAACAGTCAAGCTAGAGTGGCAGCAGCTGCCACTTTTGGGCTGTTAAACTGGCAAATAGCGGGGAAATCTCGGTTAGAACAGGTAAGATGGAAAGTTCACTTTAGCCCCGGTTTGTTTGACTATAGTTGGATTTCCTAAAAAAAGTGAAAAAAAGTCGCTTAGTCGACATAGATGAATTCGTTGGAGTTCAGCAGCACATGGCAGAGCGAGGCCAAGGCGAGATGATCTGCATTTTCCTTTTTATCGAAATGTTCACGTTGAACACGCAAGTGGGCCGTCGCTTGGACAAGCTCGGCATCGGCGGGGTTGCGTCCAAACGCCAACCGCCACGCCAACTTGATTTGCTCATGGGTTCTGCTGGTTTGCTTGGCCAAGCGATTGGCCAGGGCTTTGCTTTGGCTGTGGGCGAAATGATTGTTCAATAATGCGAGGGCCTGGGGTGCAACGGTGGTGACCTCGCGTTGTCCGCAACTGGCTGTGGTGTCGCTGAAGTCGAACACGGTCATTAGTGGTAGCAGGCGTGAGCGCTTGGTCATCATGTAAATACTGCGACGTGAGCGTTCTTCGGTGGGCGAGTCTTTCCAGTCACCGGCTTTGCGCGATAATCCTTCAAGCGCTTCACTCGACATTTTCGGGTAAAAACTTGGCCCGCCCATTTTAAGATTCAGTTGTCCGCTGACCGCCAGCATCGCATCGCGAAGTGCCTCAGAATTGAGCCGGTGACGGTTGAACTTCCACAAGTTGCGATTCAGGAAATCACGCTGCGCATACTCGGCTTCCTGTGGGTGAATCGACTGCTGCTGGTACGTGTCCGACATCATAATCAGTTTGTGTAATCGCTTGAGCGTCCATGGCGCGCCACCACCAGTCGTGGGTTCCATGAACTCTGCCGCCAGCCAGTCGAGCAACTTGGGGTGAGTGGGAGGATCGCTCTTATATCCAAAGTTATTGGGTGTGCGGACAAGTGCCCGTCCGAAATGGTGCTGCCATAGCCGGTTCACCAGCACACGCGCGGTCAGCGGATTACGGCCATCGGTGATCCATTTGGCAAACTGCAATCGCCGGTGGGTGGTTTTGCCGTTGGCCGACGGCGTGGCGAGCGGTTTGTCGAGATCCGTCACAGCGGAGAGAAAACCGGGTGCGATCTCGGGGCCTGGCTTGTGGCGTTCGCCGTTAATAAGCAGACGGATCGGCAACGGCTTGGCGCTTTTGTCCGTCCAACCGTAAACGTCGAAGCCGAGATCCTTCCCAGTCGGGCCGCCCTGGTTGCCCTGGCCAATGTGACCGGCCCAGAAAAAGCTGGCGATTCGGTAGTAGTCGCTCTGGCGGATGGGATCGAATTTGTGATCGTGGCAACGTGCGCACTTCACGGTCAACCCGAGAAAAGCGGAGGTCGTCGTGTGCACCATGTCCTCAAGTCGCGTATAGAGGTAGTCGGCTGGGTCGTTGGGTTCGTCGTTCCACGTGCCGGCACGGATCATGCCAGTGGCGATGACTGATTGTTCAGTGCGGTCTGCGACCTCGTCGCCGGCAAGTTGCTCGGCGACGAAACGTGTGTACGGCATGTCATCGTTCAGCGCGTTGATGACCCAGTCGCGGTAGCGCCATATGTTTGGCTTGAGTTTGTCGCGCTCGTAACCGTCCGTCTCGGCAAAGCGAACAAGATCGAGCCAGTAACGCGACCAGCGTTCGCCGTAACGAGGAGAGGCGAGCAGCTTGTGGATGAGTTTCGGCCAGGCGTCCGGTGACGAGTCGCCGATGAATTGCTCGAGTTGTTCCGGGGTCGGCGGCAAACCGGTCAGGTCGAAGTAGGCGCGACGGGCGAGTGTACGACGGTCGGCGAGGGGAGCAGGCTCCATTGATTCGCGCTTGAGCTTCGCCAGGATGAACGCGTCGATTGGGTGCTTGGCCAGGCGCGGCGCGGTGGGGCGCTCGACCGGCTGCAGCGACCACCAGTCGCGACCGGCCCGCACGTCAGTGGTGGTCTCGTAAAGATCGAGCACGCGTCCGCTTGGCCAGGCGGCACCAGAACCTATCCAGGCCATGAGCAGTGCGATCTCGGCTTCGGGCAATCTTTGAGAACGCCCCTTGATCTTGGGTGGCATCTCGCCCTTGGTGACGAGTTCGAGCGCGAGTCGGCCGTTCTCGGTTCCCTTCGTGAAGCCACCCTCTGTGGTGAGATTGACGTCGCCCTTGAGGTCGCGTTTGTTGTGGCACTCGAGACAGCGCTTGGCAATCAGCGGCGCGATGTCTCGATTGAAGTCAGGCATCGACACGCCGTTTGCGTGTGCAACGAACGCCCACACAAAACATACGATAATCATTTGCCGCGAATAGATCATTATTTTCGAGCCGTTTTGGTGGGCGAATATCGGTCGATTCACAAAGGGCGTCAAGATGGCGCAGAAAATAAATGATAAGTTTTTTTTGACTTATCCTAATTGTAGCTCAACATCACTCCAACCACTCTTCAGCGGATGAGTAAACGGCTAAAAACCAATAACAAAGCATTCACTTTGATTGAGTTGCTAGTGGTCGTTGCGATCATCGCCATTCTGGCGGCGTTGCTGCTACCGGCTCTCGGCAGGGCCAAAAGAAGTGCGAACATAACATCATGCAAGAATAACGAGCGTCAGTGGCTTCTTTCCCTTAACATGTATGCTGATGATGAGGGAGGTAAATTCCCCAAAGCCGGACACAATTTGCCCTACTGGATGCTTCGCTCGTTCCGGGACAACATTATGAATAAGTATTCGCTCCCCCGTAAGATGTTTTATTGCCCTGAAAACTACGGTTGGAACAACGACCAAATATGGGACATTGGAGGTGGAGGCGCTGCTTTCAGTGTAATGGGTTATTTTTATTGGGCGGGATCACCCCACTATGGAGAGAACCCGGCCATAGCCAGGATGAGTCCCAAAAAACCGGTATTTGCACAAAACCAGACAGACGATCCTCATTTCAAGGTGTTGCTGACCGACTTGACCAGAAAATGGGGTGGAAAATGGGGGCGCCGGGGATTGGTTATGGGCCCCATGGGATTACTTAATGAGAAAGGCGTTAATCACTACAATGACGAAGGGGATGCTCCGGAGGGTTCCAATCATGCCTATCTGGATGGGCACGTTGAATGGAAAAAAGCATCCTCATTTGCGAAATATCCCAAGCTGATCTTCGGAGCGGGTAACGAATTATATTTTTAACCCAAAAATAAAATGAAAGTATTATTAAACGAAATGAGGAAACCTTTATTGAAGGTTATCTTTTCACTGCTGCTCACTTCAGTTGGTGCAATGGCACAAGATGGACTTTTGGTTCATTTAAAGTTGAATGAGGCAGGTGGTGAATTGGCCAAGGATTCCTCAGGAAACGGCCACGATGGCACACTTGTTGGTGTTGCGGTTGCAAACAGCCAGTGGGTGGATGGGAAATCCGACAATGCAGTCTCCCTCGGCATAGGGCACGTGGAGGTAACTGATCTGCCGGAAATGACATCGACGACGTGGGCTGCCTGGGTTCGCCTGGATGCAGATTCATCTTATGGAGCTGCCATTTCAGCTGCCTTTGAGGGTGCGGGCGCGGGGCACAGTCTTGGCTTTCACACCGGCGGGACTGTGCGCCACCCTAGGGTTCTTTGGAACCATGCCAACGGGCATATTTCCATACTTGCTCCGGATCCAGTCGAACTCGGTGAATGGAATCATCTTGCCGTCACTTACAACGCAGATTCTGAAGACATCACCCTTTATGTAAACGGACAGGCCAAGGGGAATGGCAAGGTTGGCACTACCCTGTTTTCAGTGGTCCACCTTGGCCAAAGGGCCTCATCAAAGAATTGCCCCTTAAACGGGTCTTTGGATGATCTCAGGATTTTCAACCGGGCCCTGAGCGCTGATGAGATTTCCAACCTTGTGGAATACAATGCAAGCCCAGGACTGGTTGCTCACTGGAAATTTGACGAAAAATCGGGAGTGCTTGCATTCGACTCCGGCCACAACAGCAATCTGGGTACACTTGTGAATTTTGAGGGTGACAATTCGCAGTGGGTGGAAGGCAGGGTGGGCGGAGCCATCAGCTTTAACGGGAGTAATTATGTTGAGGTGCCGCATGATCCTTCCATTGGTGCGGACCTGATAAACGGCTTTTCTGTGTCCGCCTGGTTCAATTCAAACGTGGAACTTGCAGCCGGTGGCAGTGGCAACCGTATGTTGGAAAAGGGCAACAGCTATTTCTTCCTTCAGGGTGTGGGAAGCGGTGGTATGAACTTTTTGGTTAAAAAGGGTGGGGCAAACAAAACAGCCACTACAGGAGAGACCATTGATGCCGGTGAGTGGAATCATATAGTCGGGGTGTTCGATGGTGAAAATGCGATCGTGTATCTCAATGGGGAGCAAAAGGGCAGCATCGCTGTTCCCGCACCTGTTGATGATGCCGGATTGCCACTGCGCATTGGGTCTGATGACAGCGGTAATTTTTTCGATGGTTCAATGGATGAGGTGATGATTTGGAACAAACCCCTGAGTGAAGAGGAAGTGGGCGCCCTGTTTGCCAATGAGTTGAACCCGGATGCGGACACTGCCCCGGCAATCACCCAGGATCCCGGTTCGATGGAAACCTATGAAGGGGGCTCAATTATCCTGACCGCAAAAGCTTCCGGGTCGCCACCGATGAAATATCTCTGGTTGAAGGGGGAAGAACCGCTTCGCTGGGCCACGGAGAATACCCTGATGATTGAAGACTCCACGAAAGAAGACTCGGGATCCTACAAGGTTCGGGCATCAAACTCGGCTGGGGAGGTTTTCAGCGAGTCGGCGAATGTAACCGTGCTTCCGGTTGAAGGATTGGACACGGCCAGGCAGGCATATTGGAAACTTGATGAGCAAGAGGGCCTGGTTGCGGTTGATAGCTCAACAAATGACAACAATGCAGACTTGATAGATTTTTCCGATGACTCATCCCAGTGGGTTGAGGGGAAGGTCGAGCAGGCATTGGAACTGGACGGGGAGATGACATATCTCGCAGTGTTTGATGACGAATCCCTGGCACTTGGAGCAGAAGCCACGTTTTCCTTCTGGATCAAACCCAGCTCTTATGGCCCCGTGGAAAATGCCGGAAATTACACGAGATCTTCAAGTTGGATATTAAGGAAAGGCGATCATCTTTCCCTTCGGTTGATCGACGACCCGGGAACTGTAAGGAAATCCCTGATTGTAAGATCTGACACTGGTGGGTTAACAAGCACGGTCAACAGGAAAGCCAACGAGGTGAACACCGTCCAGGGTTCTGTTGAAATTGATAATTGGCAGCATTTCACTGTTGTCTACAAGGCAGGCAAGATCATCTTCTACAAGGACGGATTCCGGATAGGTCAACCCGAGGAAGGCGTTTTGGGTGAGCCAAATTCTGATGATCTGTTCATAGGAAGTTATGATGATCAGGGTTTAGCGAGAAATGTTGATGGCATACTGGACGAAGTCGCTATCTGGTCCAGGCCACTGTCGGAAGCCGAAATACTGGAGTTGGCAGGGCGCGACATTTCCGGGGCGCCCGTGGTGATCTCCCAACCCAGGTCCCAGAAAAAACTGGAGGGCACCACCGCCGTGTTTGAGGTCATGGTTACCGGAAAACGGCCGGTTACTTATCAATGGTATTTCAAAGGTGAAGCCATCGAGGGAGCGACTTCAAGCTCGCTCGTGCTGGCAAAACTGAGCGCTGATCAATCTGGCGACTATACTGTGAGGATTACAAATGAGCAGGGAAGCACCACCAGCAATGTAACCGGCCTGGAGGTCGAACGGTTGGATGCCATTACCAGCGGGTTGGTTGCCTATTACACCTTTGATGAGTCTGAAGGAGAGACGTTACAGGATTCAAGCGGGAACAATATAAACGGAACACTTGAAAGCTTTGATGAAGGTTTTGGTGTTCCAGGGAGGATTGGAGGAGCAATCGTTTTTGATGGGGATGACGACCTGATATCCATTCCTCATAATGACCTGTTAAACCTGGCCAATGAAGCAACCGTGTCATTGTGGATGAATATTGAAGAGTTTGGATCTTATGATCGTGTTTTCCGGAAAGCAGTCAACTTTGATATGGTCCTGTTGGGTGGGGGGGTAATTCGCACCCATGGAGTCAACAAAACACCTTATTCCTCTCCGGGCGACACCTGGGAAGTTGGAACGTGGCAGCACTACGCCTTCGTTTACAAGGGGGGCAAGGTTCAGTGGTTCAAGAACGGCGAAGCCGTGGGGCAGGCCATTTCAGCCAAACTGGGTGCCGTCAACAATGACCCACTGATCATCGGCAATTACGGTCCAGGCCTTGATATCGCCCGCCTGTACGATGGGTTGCTGGATGACATGGGCATCTGGCAGCGAGGCCTGAGTGAAGTGGAAATATCAGGCATCTATCAAAACGGCCTGGCAGGAAAGCCGCTAAATGAGGAATTTGAACCGCTCAATATCAAGGCTATCTCCTTGAATGAGGCCGATGTGAATATCGAGTTTTACAGTCCATTTAGCAGCAGGAATTATCTGGTTGAGACCAAGGCCGGGTTAGGTCTGCAAGAATGGGCAGAACAAGCTGGCGTGGAATTAGGAGATCTTGGGAATGGTGGTTATAAGGCAACCTTCTCCAAGGATCAGAATAATAATAATTTTTATCGGGTTGTGGCACTTGATCCGCCCCCGGTCTTCTTCGACGATTTTGAAGCCGGGGGAGAAGGCTGGACGCATGGTGGGGACGAGGATAACTGGGAACTGGGTGTTCCCACCACCGGACCGGGTAAGGCGTTCAGCGGGGACAATGTTTATGCGACTGGGCTGGGGGTTGATTTCGCAGCTTTCACGGATTCGTATTTGCGCTCACCAATAATTGACCTAAGTGATAAGAAGATTCAGGCAACCTTGACTTTCTCGGAATTCA
>QOAX01000186.1 GCA_003972865.1 Verrucomicrobiota bacterium
AGACCGGCCTGTTGCAGGCTTGGCCAAGCGCCGGGCCGAAGCGTGTTTGGCTAAGCCGCGACATAGGCCTTGGCTACTCAGCGCCGGTGGTGGCCAAGGGCCGGTTATTCATCATGGGCACCGAGGGCGGCAAGGAGAAGTTGTTCGCCAAGGAGGCCAAGAGCGGCAAGACGCTGTGGACGGCGGCACTGGGCGGTGTCCTCAGTAACAACTGGGGGGACGGTCCGCGCGGTGCCGCGACGGTGGACGGCGACCGGGTTTTTGCGCGGGGGGCAAAGGGCGGTTTGATTTGTGCCAACGCCAAGGACGGCAAGGTGCACTGGAGGGTGGAACTGGTGAAGGATCTTGGTGGGAAAGTGCCGAACTGGGGCTACACCGAGTCGGTGTTGGTGGACGGCGGCCATGTGATCTGCACGCCGGGCGGCAAACGCGGCACGCTGGCTGCGCTCGACAAAAAAACCGGCGAAGTCATTTGGCGCAGCAGCGATTGGACAGATGGAGCGCAGTACGCCTCGGTGGTGCCGGCCGAACTCAACGGCCAGCGGCAGTTCGTCCAGCTCACGCAGAAAACCCTGGCCGGTGTTTCCGCCCGCGATGGGTCGGTCCTGTGGCGCAACGCCTGGCCTGGGCGCACGGCAGTCATTCCCACGCCGATCGTCCATCGAAACGAGGTCTACATCTCCTCGGGATACGGTGCCGGCTGCCGGAAGATCACCGTTGGAGGCGCCAATGAAGTCACCGAGGATTACTCAAACAAAAACATGAAAAACAAGCACGGCGGCGTGCTGTTGCTCAAGGGCCACCTCTACGGCTACTCCGACGGCCGCGGGTGGACCTGCCAGAGCCTGGAGAGCGGCGACGTGGTTTGGGATTCAAAGAAATTCGGCAAGGGTTGTGTCTTTTACGCCGACAACCGCCTGTATTGCCTTGAGGAAAGCTCCGGCCGGGTGGCGTTGGCCGGCGCCAACACGGGCGGCTGGAAGGAGCACGGTCGATTCAAACTCGAGCCCCAAACGGAGCTTCGCAAATCGTCCGGCCGGGTCTGGACGCATCCGGTTGTGGCCAATGGCGTGATGTATTTGCGCGACCAGGAACTGCTCTTCGCATTCGACGTCAAGGCCCGGTAGGCCGTCCGCCAGGCCAAGCGCAGAGGTTGACAAACCAGGCCGGCTGGCATAGATTCCCCGGTGACCCGATGAGTGGGAAGCACGTTTCCCAATGCCGGCCCTTGGGCAAGCGCAGCAGCGAAAGGAACAAACTTATGACCAAAATGACAACGACAAGACGCAGTTTTCTCAAATCCTCACTAGCCACCGGCGCCGCGGCGCTGGTTTGCGGCACCAAGGGACAGGCCAGGGTGCTCGGTGCGAATGACCGGCTCCGCATCGCGGTGGCCGGCTTGAACGGCCGCGGCGGCAGCCACATCGGCGGCTGGCTGGGCCAGAAAAATGTGGAAATCGCCTACCTCATCGACCCGGACGAGAAGGCAGTCGCCCGCAAGATGGACGAGGTCCGCAGGAAGACCAAGGGCCAGTTCAACACCAAGGGGATCGCGGACATTCGCGAGGCCTTGGCTGACAAGTCGGTGGATGCGATCTCGATCGCGACACCGAACCACTGGCACTCGCTGATGACGATCTGGGGCGCCCAGGCCGGCAAGCATGTTTACGTCGAGAAGCCGATGAGCCACGACGTGCACGAGGGACGCGTGGCGGTCGAGGCGCAGCGCAAGTACGGCGTCGTGATCCAGCACGGCACGCAGCAGCGCAGCAGCGCGAATGTCGCCGGCCTGCATGAGATGATCAACGCCGGCAAATTCGGCAAGCTGATGATTTCCTACGGCTACTGTTGCAAGCCGCGAACCGGCATCGGGTTCAAGAGCCCGTCCGCCCCGCCATCGAACCTGGACTGGAACCTTTGGCGCGGACCGGCGGTGATCGACACGTACCACGACAATTACGTCCATTACAACTGGCACTGGTTCTGGGAAACCGGCAATGGCGACCTCAACAACCAGGGGACACACCAGCTCGACGTGGCGCGGTGGGCGATGGATCCGTCGCTGACAAACCCGGTCCGCGCGATGGCCATCGGCGGCCGCTTCCAGTGGGGCGACCAGGGCGAGACGCCGAACACCATGTTTGGCATCGCCGAATACCCGAACGGCCAGACGCTGTTCTTCAACGTGCGCAACGTGAACTACAACGGGTATCAGCGCCAGGTGGAGAACGAGTATTATTTTGAAGATGGCGGTAGGATTAGTCGCGGCCAATATTATGCCAAGGGCAGTGACAAGGGCGAGAAACTCTCGGTGCCCGCCGGCAAGGTGACACCGGGCGGCAACTGGGGCAGCTTCATCGCCGCCTGCCGGGCGGGCGACCCAAGCATGGCCAACGGCAATGTGTATGATGCCCACTACGGCTGCGTGGCCGGGCACCTGATGAACAACTCGTACCGCCTTGGCAAGAGCGTGCCGTTCAACGCCAAGTCCGGCCGGTTCGGTGACAACAAGGACGCGTACGAGCATTTCATGAGGCTGCACAGCGTCATGAGCGACGGCGTAAAGGTGCCGGAGGACGGCAGCAACTACGTCGTCGGCCCGTGGCTGACGTTTGATCCGGACAAGGAAATCCACACCGGCGCCCACGCCGCCGTGGCCAATGCGCTGTTGAAGGACTACAACCGGCCCGGATTCAGGGTGCCACGCGCCAGCAAAGTCTGACTTCGCGGCAACGTTTTCATCGGCTTGGCCAAGCGGCAGGTTCGCTTGGCCAAGCGCTTTTTAATCGACGGAGATCAGCCGGAAGAAACCCGGCTTGGCGGTGGTCTTGATTGGAATCGTCGTGGATCCCGAGCCGGTGCCGCCCGCCGACGATTCAAACGGGCAACCCGACCTCGGGTCGGCGGAACTGCGCCTGCCGGTGCTCCCCGTCGGCGAGGATCTGGAGCAGAAAAAAATCGAGATCGCCGTTCAACTCAGCAAGCTGGCGATCGCGCAACGGATCAACGAGGAGCAGGGCATCGAGGTCGATCCCGACAGCCTCGAGGTCGAGTTGATTTTCATCCTCTCACGCGACGACACCCGTGATCAGCAGCTCAAGCAGGGCTACCCCATCGACCCCAACCACCCGAGTGTCCTGAGACGGCTCGAGAAGGGTAGCTTCTACCGCTTCAAGCTGGTGGAGGGGACCATACCCGCTCCTTGACGGTCCGCCCGACCTCTTAGCCAAGCGGAGATTGCCTTTCTCTTCAACCGCCGTGTAGGCTGCGGCCCATGAGTTTCGTCCGTCTCGTTTCCGTTTTAGTGTTGGCCGTGGCCGAGTGTGCCGTGGCGGACGACTCCGCCGCTTGGCCAAGCTACCGCGCCGGGATGGGCCGTGCCGGTTTCTCAGGCCAAGCGCTCTCCTTCTCCGCGACCGAGACTTGGCGGCGCGACCTTCCGGTACCCAGCCCGGCCTGGACCACCCCGGCCCGGCGCAGCTACTGGCAGCAACTCGAGGGCATCCTGCCGCGTGTGACCGGCGACTGGGCCAACCACGCGATCGCCGACGGGTCGCGCGTGTGGCTTGGTTCCAGCGCGGACGACACCGTCCGTTGCATCGACGCCCAAACCGGCGAGCCGCAGTGGTCGTTCGTGGCCGATGGACCGGTGCGCTACGCGCCGGTGCTCGCGGGCGGGCGGCTGTTTTTCGGGAGCGACGACGGCTTCGTGTACTGCCTCGAGGCCGGCACCGGCCGCTTGGCCTGGCGCGAGCGGCTTGGTCCGCGCGACTGGCGCATCCCCGGCAACGGCCGGATGATTTCGCTCTGGCCGGTGCGCACCGGCCTCGTGGTGGATGCCGGTGTCGTTTACGCGGCCGCCGGGCTGTATCCGTCGCAGGGCGTGTACGCCGCCGCGCTGAACGCGAGCGATGGCTCGACGGTTTGGCGGCAGAAACTAAACGTCTCGCCGCAGGGCTATTTGCTGGCGTCGCAAACGATGCTCTTCGTCCCGACCGGCCGCGGCAACCCCATCGGGCTCGATCGCAAAACAGGCCGCTTGGCCAAGACCTTTGACGGCGCGGGCGGCGCGTTCGCGGTGCTGCTCGAGGACGAGTTGTTCTCCGGCACCGGCAACGACGGCACGCTTACGGCCAACCCGGTGCAGTCGCCGGGCCGGCTCGCCACGTTCAAGGGAAACGCCTTGGCCGCCTCACCCCGGCACAGTTTTTTACTGGACGAAAATGGCGTCCGCGCGATCGACCGCCAGGCGTACCGCCGGGCGAGCGCCGACGCTCACCGCGCCGCCGGCCGCATCGAGTCGCTGAAGGCTGAGCTGAAAAAACCGGGCCTGTCGCGTGAGCGCCGCGCCGGGTTGCAAGCCCAGTTGGGCCAGCTCGGCGGAACGCTCGACGCTGCCAACCGGGCGAGGGCGGCGACGGAGCAATGGAAACTCAACGCGCCGGGCCGGCGCACCATCATCGCCTTGGCCAACTGCGTCGTGCTGGGCGGCGACGGCCTTGTCGAGGCGCGCTCGTTGACGGACGGCGCGGTGCAGTGGTCGGCCAAAGTCGATGGCACGGCGCGCGGGCTGGCGTTCGCCGGGGGGCGGCTGCTCGTCAGCACTGACACCGGCATGTTGCACTGTTTCTCCACCGCCGCTGCTGCTGCAAAAACAATTTCCAAAACCGCCGGGCCGGCGACCCTGCCGGTTGGCTTGGCCAAGCGCTTGGCCAAGGCGGCGCGCACGACCCGAGGCTGGGCACTGGTCACCGATGTGGTCGATGGCCGGCTGTGCGGCGCGCTGGCAGAGCAGACGCAGTTGAGCATCATCGGCGTGAGTGCCGACGTTGGGAAAGTCGATGCGGCGCGTGAGCGCCTGGCCAAGCGCGGGTTGTACGGCAGTCGAGTGAGCGTGCATCTCGCCGGGGGCGGCGCACTGCCGTTCACCGATTATTTCGCCAACCTCATCGTCTCCGAGGCCGCGTGGCTTGGCCAGGCGCCGAGCCGCTTGGCCAAGGACGAACTGGAGCGTTTGCTGCAACCACATAACGGCGTCGCCTGGCTGGAGCCGGACTCTGCGCCGCGCCTGGCCAGCGGCTTGGCCGGCGCGGGCGAGTGGACGCACCAGTACGGCAACCCGGCCAACACCAGCAACAGCGGCGACGCACTCGTGCACAGCGATCTTGTGTTGCAGTGGTTCGGCGGCCCCGGCGCGGCCCCGATGGTGGACCGGCATTTGCGCGCACCCGCGCCGCTCGCCGCGGAGGGCAAACTGATCATCCCCGGCGAAAACCTCCTGATCGCGGTGGACGCCTACAACGGCACCGAGCTGTGGCGGCTGCCGTTGCCCGGCTCGCAGCGTTACTCGATGCCGTACGACACCGGCTACATGTCGGTGGACGGCGGCCGCCTTTTTGTCGCTGTGGCGGACGAGGCGCGGTTGATCAACCTTGCCAGTGGCGAAGTGGAACGGACGTTTCCCGTGTCGGAGTTCGTGCCGGGGGAGCGGCGGCACTGGGGGCACGCGGTGCTGACGGCCAAGCGCATTTTCGGCACGGCGCAGCGCGTGACCGCGTCGCGCACGAAGCCAAGCCGCGGCCTGATCAGCGCCGACTACAACAACAACCAGGCGATGGTGACCGGCACGCATCTGTTCTCTGCGCCGCTCGATGGCAGCCGGCTTGGTCAGGGCAAATGGATGCACGAGGGCGGGACGATTTTGAACCCGACCATCACACTGAGCGGCGGCCGCGTGTTTTTCGTCGAGACGACCAAGCCGGTGAGCGGCAGCGGCCGGCACTCGCTCGACACACTCCGGAAAGCCGGCCTGCAAATCGTCTGCCTCGACGCGGAGACCGGCGGGCGGCTTTGGGCGCGGCCGGTGGACAACGGCTTGGAGCAAAGCCGGAATATTTTGTTCCTCGCGGCGTCGGGGGAACATTTGATCGCGACAGGCAGCCATCTAAACGCGGGCAACGACACGGAGTATCGCGTGCATTGTTTTTCGGCGAAGTCGGGCCGGGAGATTTGGTCGGCGAGCCATTTGAAGGGATTGCCCGGCGCGTTCACGCATGGAGAGCAGGTGCATCACCCAGTAATCCTTGGCGACCGACTGATCGCCGAGCCGGCGATTTACGAGTTGGCCACCGGCAAACGGCTTGGCCCGCTGGACATACCGTCGAATTGGAATCTGAAACGGCCGGGCCACAGTTGCGGAACGCTCACCGGGGCAGGCGACTGCCTGTTTTTCCGCGCGGCCAACCCGACAGTGCTCGATCTCGGCAAGTCGGCGGCCGGCCGGTTCCAGGCCCTCGCGCCGACGCGGCCCGGTTGCTGGATCAACATTCTCCCGGCGCAGGGGTTGGTGCTGATCCCGGAAGCCAGCTCCGGCTGCGTCTGCCATTTCTCGCTGCAAACCTCGATGGCCTTCCGCCCAAGGCGCCAGGGTGAAGCCCGGTAGCGCCTGGCCAAGCGCGCAGGTTGATACACAGGGAAGATCATTTTTGAGATTCATTTTCCCGTGAATTTCGTCAGGGTGTGCGTCCGGGATTATCCCGTCAAAATGAAATCGTTTTCTCTCCTGCTTGCCTGTGCCGTGATGGCGACCGTCCCTGTCCACGGAGAAGACGCTTCGGCCAAGCACCTCAAGCCGACGCCGTGGCACTTGATCGATACCTGGTGGAACCTTGGGCAGGATCACGAGTTCGAGAGTTACTCGATCGATGTCACGATCAGCGATGAGGTGCCGGCGTCGGTTAATTTATACATCGCCCCAATCGGCTTGGGGCATCTGAACAAGACGCCGTTCTACGGCGGAATCCAGACGCAGGCCGACGGCTACCAGAAAAAGGACCGGCGGCTGCGCAAGATCGGCCCCGGTTATCTGATGTCGATGTGGGGGCAGCGCGGCCACGACGCGATCCGGCCGTCGCAGGGCGGCTTCTGCCAAAGCTCCGGGCACGAGGGCGACTTCGTCAGCGTGCGCCGGCCCCATGCCTGGACCAAGGGCCGCTACACTTACCGCATCACGCAGATGGACCGGGAGGTCGTCGACGGCAAGCCGCAAACCTGGGTGGGGGCGTTTGTCTATTCGCACGAGAAGGACGAAAACATCTTCATCGGCGCCCTGCGTTTCCCCGGCGAGAAGCTGGTGCTCTCGCGGAGCGTGGCCAACTTCGTCGAGATTTAAGGGCGCGTGATTCCGGTGGAGAAAATCCCGCAAGTGACGGTCACATTCAGCAACCCGACGGTCAACGGCAACCCGATAAAGAACGCCTCTGCGTTTGCGATCTACCCCGATGGCGTCCCCGATTATGCCAATGCCACCGCAGTAAGCGGCGCGCTGGTGATCCGGGTGGATGAGGAGGTTGCGAACCGGACCAAGCGCCGGGTTCGGTTGCTGCCCGCTGAGTAAGAGGAATGGGACGCAGATGAACGCAGATTGTGGGGATTAGAATTGGATTCCTGCCGACTTGCGATCCGCTTGAAACTGAAAACTGAAAACTTGAAACTCCCCCGTCAGTGCGGGGCGGGGTGGTAGTGTTTGCGGTAGTCCTTCGGCGCGAAGCCGGTTTCACGCTTGAAGAAACGGGTCAACTCTTCCGGACTCTCGAAGCGCATCTCGCGGGCAATCTGGCTGATTTTGTTGCCTGAGTTCTTGAGTAGCGCCTGTAGCCGGGCCAGGCGGACGCGCTTGATTTCCTCCTTGGGCGTGTGGCCCATCTGCTTCAGGAAATTCTTGTTGAATCCCGAGTGGGACAGCCGGCTTCGCGAGACGATCTCGGAAACACGAATCGGGTAAACCGGCGCCCGGCTCCGGATGTGATGCACCGCCTCGGCCACGACGGGGTCGTCCACGTCGAGGGTGTTGGTGGACTCGCGGGCGACGAGCTCGTGGATGGGGATCGGCATCACGTAATCGTCGGCGACCCTGGCCCCGCGCATCATCGTGGAGAGCAGGCTCGCCGCCTGGTAGCCAACGCGCTCGCCGGGGTACGCCACGCTGGAGAGCGGCGGTGTGCAGATTTGGCAGAACACCTCGTCGGCGTTGGTGCCCATCACGGCAACCTCCCCCGGCACGAGGATGCCCTGCTCGTT
>QOAX01000203.1 GCA_003972865.1 Verrucomicrobiota bacterium
CGGCTACGACGGCGCGGCGGAGAAGCGCCAATACGACGGCGCACGCGACGGCGACACAGTCACCTTCACCGGCGGCACCACCGGCAAATCGATCACCGGCGGCAAGCTGACCTTTTCGCTCGACGGACAGGAGTCCGTCATCGACCGCACCGTCCGCAAAAGCCCGACGCTCGCCGCGAAGCCGCCCGAGGGCGCGCTCGTGTTGTTCGACGGCAAATCCGCCGAGAACTTCAAGCCGGGACGCATGACCGAGAGCGGCCTGCTGATGCAGGGCGCGAACAGCATCAAAAAATTTCAGGGCCACAAGCTGCATATCGAGTTTCGCCTTCCGTACGAGCCGACGAAGCGCGGCCAGGCGCGAGGCAACAGCGGTTGCTACATGCAGGCCCGCTACGAGTTGCAGATGCTCGACTCATTTGGCCTCGCCGGCAAACACAACGAGTGCGGCGGCATTTACACGATCGCTGATCCGGATGTGAACATGTGCCTTCCGCCGTTGCAGTGGCAGACATACGACATCGACTTCACCGCGGCCAAGTTTGACAAGGACGGCAAGAAGACCGCCAACGCCCGTGCCACCGTCCGCCACAACGGCGTGGTAATCCATGACGACATCGAGCTGCCCAAGCGCACCACCGCCAGCCCGCTGGCCGAGGGCCCGGAACCGGGCTTCCTCCACCTGCAGGACCACGGCAACCCGGTGCGCTACCGCAACATCTGGGTCGTCGAGAAATAACGCTTGGCCAAGCGCAACCGTTCAGCCGCCGCAAAAACTTGTAAACCACGCCTCCGGCTTGGCCTCGAAGCGCCACCCGTGGTCGTGCCAATCGAATGTGAGTTCGCCGGCGTGCAGCGCGTGGCACGGCAGCAGCAACGCCCGCCGTTGCTCGCCGGTGAGGCGGCCCTCCACCAGCGCGAGATAGCAGTCCTCGTCGTGGCCGTACAATTTGTCGCCGACGATCGGATGCCCGATGTGCGACAGGTGAATCCGAATCTGGTGCTTTCGCCCCGTCCGCGGCCGGACTCGCAGCAACGAAAATTTTCCATCCGCCCGCTTGAGGCGCTCGGCCACCGTGAAGTCGGTTTGCGATGCGCTGCCGTCCGCGCGCACGCAATCCTTGATCGCCACCCGGCTCGCCTCGTCGCGGCCAAGCGGCTCGTTGATGGTGCCGGAGTCCGGCCCGACGTGGCCGTACACAATCGCGTCGTACGACTTCCGCACACTGCCGCTTTCCCAAAGCCGCCGCAATTCCTTCGCCGCCTCGTCGTCCTTGGCCAGCAGCACGATGCCGGTTGTCTCACGGTCAAGCCGGTTGATCATATGCATCGACGCCGCTTGGCCAAGGTGCAGCCGCGCGCGGCTGATCAGGCTGCTCATCTCGTCGCCCTTGGTTGGGTGGCAAACCAGATCGGCCGGTTTGTTGACCACCAGCAACTTGTCGTCCTCGTGGACGATCTCGAACAACTTGTCGGTCATGTCGCCGCGCGGCCGGGCTTGCGAACGAGCCGGAACAGCCAAATGGTCCAGCCCGAACCGACTGACAACAAGCCGAGCACCGAGAAGCCCACTAGCCATGGCGTGTTGAAATCGTCGCGTCCGGAGTAATCCATCGTATGCAGCATCCAGAAAAAGTCGAACCGCCGCCAGGCATCGTTGCGCCGCGCGGCGATCGCGCCGGTTGACTGGTCGATGGAAACGTGCGTGTTGTCGGCATCGGCCAACTCCACCCGCCATGCCGGCAGGTCGCGCCCGCGAAACTCAGTCGGCGCGTCGCCTATGATCAGCACGGCCTGCGTGACCTCCGGTTTTTTGGAGCGATCGGCTTGCGCGATTTGGCGGGCCTGCGCCTCGTCGATCACGAAAGCCTCGCCGCTGGCGGCATCGACCAGCGCCGATCCGCCTTGGCCAACAAGCCGGTAAATCGGCTTGTCGAGCAGCGTGGTCAGCGTGACCTCGTGCACACCAGCCAGACCACTGGCAGCTATGGCCTCGGCCGGCGAAGCGGCGACGCCGGCGGCCGGCAGCGTGGCCTGGGCTGATTCGTTGCGGCCGTGGTTGCCGCGCACCCACTCGATGTCGTGCGTCGAAAACACAAACCCACCGGCGCACCAAAACAAAAGCTGCACCCCGGTGACCAGTCCGAGCCAGCGGTGAAACGCCCGGGTTGTTCGTTGTGGATTGTTCATTTCAAATCATTCCGGCACGGTGGCCGAGCGGTAAAAAATCCGGCACTTGGGCAGCGCCTTTTGCAGCCGGCGGACGCCCTCAATGGTCAGCCGCGTCCGGTGCAGGTAGAGCGACTGCAATCGCTTGAGCTTGGCCAGGCGCGCGACGCTGGCGTCGGTGAGGAGCGTGTCGTTCAGCCACAGTTTTTGCAGTTGGCTAAGCGCGGCGAGTTGCCTTGTGCCCATGTCGGTAATGCCCGTTTCGCCGAGGTGCAGTTCCGTCAACCTGGGCAGCTTGGCCAGGTGCGCCAACGCCGCGTCGCTGATCTTGTTCCCGCGCAGGCCGAGGTAAACCAGCCGCTTCATTTTCGCGATGTGCTCCATGCCGGCGTCGGTCACGCGCGTTTCGCCGATCGGCAGATGCTGCAGCCGCGGCAACTTGGCCAAGCGCGCGATGCCGTCGTCGCCGACTTCTGTTTTGTAAAGGTTGAGCCACTCGAGCTTGGCCAAGCCGGTGAGATGCGCGAGCCCCGTGTCACCGATCTTGGTTTGCTCGAGCGAGAGGTCGGTGAGGTGCTCGAAACCGGCGACAAGCTTCAGTTGATCGTCAGATATTTTCGAGCGGTTGAGGTTGATCTCGGCTACCACGCCGCCTTTCGTGAACACGCCGCCGCCAATCGCCCGGAGTTTGTCGGCGTCGTCTGCCCTGGCCGTCCAGGCAGTCAACAGCAGCAACGCGCTTGGCCAGGCGGAGTTCATTTTTCCGTGCCGACGGCCTGGCCAAGTTCGGTGAAGCCTTCGCGGGCCAGTCGCTTGGCCAGTCCCTTCAGGATGGTGCGCGTGATCTGCGGCCCTTCGTAAACCAAGCCGGAGTAAATCTGCAGCAGCGACGCGCCGGCGGTGATTTTTTCCCACGCATCGTCAGCGTCGAAAATGCCGCCGACGCCGATGAGCGGCACGCGGCCGCCCGACTGCCGGTAAAGGTGCCGGATGACTTCCGTGCTGCGCTGGGCCAGGGGCCGGCCGCTCAAGCCGCCAGTCTCGGCATAGAGCCCGTTTTCGGCGGGCCGTGCGAGGGTGGTGTTGGTAGCGACAATGCCAGCGAGGCTGTGCGGCTCGACCAACTCGAGAATTTCGTCGAGCGCCTCAAAGCCCAGGTCGGGCGCGACCTTGACGAGGATCGGCCGGTGGCTGTCGTTGGCCTCCTGCAACCCGGCGAGAATCTCGGCCAGCGCCGACTTTTCCTGCAATTGCCGGAGGTTCGGCGTGTTCGGCGAGCTAACGTTGACGACAAAAAAGTCAGCGAGATTTTTCAGCAACCGAAACGAGTACCGGTAATCGGCGGGCGCATCGGCGAGTGGCGTGACCTTGGATTTGCCAAGGTTGATGCCGACCGGATGGGCCGGCCAGACGCCGGATTCGTGCCAGTCGCGGAGCCGCCCGGCCAGCGCGTCTGCGCCGTGATTGTTGAAACCCATGCGGTTGATGAGCGCCTCGTCCTCGACCACGCGGAACATTCGCGGCTGCGGATTGCCGGGTTGCCCGTGCTGCGTGACGCCGCCGAGCTCGCAGAAGCCAAGGCCCAGCGCGGCCCAGGCCGGGATCGCCATGCCGTCCTTGTCCATGCCGGCGGCGAGGCCAATCGGGTTGGGGAATTTCAGCCCGAACAACTCGATCGGCAACGATGGGCCGCGCAAAAAACACCCGGCCAAGCCCAGCGCCCAGCGGCGGCGTGCCGCCCAGGCGAGTTGGCCGATGACGAGATTGTGCGCCTCCTCCGGGTCGCGCTGAAAAAAGTTCGGTCGAACGAACGTCTTGTAGAGCCAAGACACGGGCGGATTGTCAGACGGAGCCGCCAAGCCGTCGAGCATCGACTTGGCGCCTGGCCAAGCGGCAATGCAATTTCAGTTTGTCGCAGCGTCTTTGAGACGACAGACTGACGGCGCTCATGGAAAATCCGGAGATCTTTATTTACCTGCTTGTCGGCGTTGCGCTGGGAGCGGTGATCGGCTGGCTTGTCGGTACCCAAAAAGGAGCCAGGGCCGAGGCTGAAAGCCGGGCGGCCGAACAGCGACTTGAGGATCAGCGGGAGAAGTCCGCCGAGCAACTCGTCGCACTCAAGGAGTCGTTTAAGGCGCTCAGCGCCGACGCGCTGAAGGAGGCGCAGCCGGAACTGGTGCGCCTGGCCGGCGAGACGCTTGGCAAACTGCACGAGAGCGCCAAGGGTGATCTGAACACCAGCAAGGAAGCCGTGGCCAAGCTGGTCGCGCCGCTCACGCAACACCTCGAGATGTACCAGCAGCGGTTGAGCGAGAGTGAGAAAAACCGGAACACCCAGTTGGGTGCGCTGCGCGAACAACTCGCCACTCTCAGCCAAAACAGCAAGTCGCTCTCGAGCGAGACGGAGCAGCTGCGGATGATCCTCAACTCCAGCCAGGCACGCGGCAAGTGGGGCGAGGAGACGCTGCGCCGCGTGGTCGAGGCCGCCGGGCTGAGCAGCCACTGCGATTTCAGCGAACAACCCCAGGCCGCCGAAGGCCGGCCGGACATGATCGTGCATCTGCCAGAGGGGCGCCACATCGTTGTCGATGCCAAGTCGCCTGATCTGTCGTTCCTCACGGAACTGGAGTCGGGCGATGCCGCGCAGCGCAAGACAGCCATCGAGCAGCACGGCAAAAAAATGCGCGAAACCATCAAAGCGCTGGCCGACCGCAACTACCCGCAGCACATCGACGGGGCGCTTGATTGCGTGGTGATGTTTGTGCCGGCCGAGTCGCTCTTCAGCGCCGCGCTCGAGGGCGATCCGGATCTGATCGTGTGGGCCGCCAGACGCCGCATCACCCTTGCCACGCCGGCGTCGCTGATCGCGTTGCTGCGCTCCGTGAGCGTGAGTTGGCAGTACCATTCGCAGTCGGAAAATGCCCACGCCATCGCCGGGGCGGCGCAGGAACTCTACAAGCGGCTCGGCACATTTCTCGGGCATTTCGACAAAATCCGCGCCGGCCTCGACCGCGCCAACAAGGCGTACAACAACGCCGTCGGCAGCTACGAACGCTCGATCAAGCCAAGCGGCGAGCGCGTCAACAAACTGCAACTCGGCGAAACAGAGGGGAAGGAACTCCCCGCCGTCGAGCCGGTGGCCGAGGTTTTGCGAAGCCTCCCCGTGCCGATCGAGGACGAAACTGACCAAGCTGAATCGGCCTGAACTTGGCCCAGAGCATGAGTGATTCGCTGGCGCGATGTTTGCCGGCTTACGGCTCACCGCTTACTTCGTCGTGGTCCGGTACTGGCGGGAGGCCGAGCGCCATAAAGAACGGCACGACGAGGAACGCTGCACCGACCCAGTACGGCATCGAGTTGTCGAATTTCCAGTAAAGCAGGCCGCCCATGATTGGGCCGATGGCGCGGCTCAGCGAGCCGAGCGAACGGAACACGCCCAGCGACAAGCCCTGCCGATCTCCCGGCGTGTAGCGCGACACGAGCGAGTTGAGCGACGGCATGGTCATCCCGCTGCCGGCGGTCATGAGGAGCAGTCCGCCATACAGCATGGCTGTGCTCGTGGCGTTGCCGATGATGAGAAAGCCGGGCAGTGTGCAGCAAACGCCGACCAATGCCGTCCGGCGCTCGCCCGCGCGCTTGATGAGTTGCCGCGCCACTCCGCCCTGGAAAAAAATCAGCGACACGCCGATGAAGACAAACATCCAAGCGATGTCCACCGGCTTGAAGCCGAGCGTCTCGGTTGCAAAAAAAGTGATGGTAAACTCGACCGACGAAAACGCGCACCAGTAGGCGAAGTACATGAGGTTGGTGCGGGCGACACCCGGCAGGTTGATGCGCTTGAGTTGGGCGAACGGGTTGAAGCTGCGGCCGGGCGGGTGCTGCCCCCGTTTCTCCGGCGGCAAACTCTCGGAGAGCATGAAGATGACGAGCACCCAGTTCATACCGGCGATGGCCAGCGCGATGATCGCAGGGCCGGAGAAGGGGTGCAGTGCCAGCCCGGCCGCGGCTTCGCCCGGCTCGACGAGTTGCCAACTGTAGGCGAACCCGCCGATCGCCGGGCCGAGGATGAAGCCCAGGCCAAGCGCGACACCGATGAGGATCATGCCGGAGGCGCGGTTTTTACCGGAGGTGATGTCGGCCGCGACAGCAGAGGCGGTGGAGATGTTCCCGGCCATGATGCCGCCCAGCGCGCGGCCTAGAACGAGCAGTGCAAAGCTCCCGGCGAACACCCAGATCAGGTTTGCCAGCACGATGCCGCCGAGCGTGAAAACGAGAGTGGGTCGTCGGCCGTGTTTGTCGGAGTATGCGCCCCAGATCGGCGCGAAGACGAACTGCAAAAAACCGTACAGCGAGCCAAGCAAGCCGCCGAACAGCGTCGCCACGGCGTTTTTGTCGTCCCCGGCGAACTGGCCCAGCCAAGCGACCAGCGAGCCAATCAGGCTCTCCTTCCCGTCCAACTCAAGGTAGTAATCGAGCATCGCCGGGAAGAGCGGGAAAATGATCGAGAACCCGACCACGTCGATGAACACGGTCAGGAACACGATCAACAGGGTGGGCTTTTTCATCCGGCAAAAGTCAATCGGCACCAATGCCTTGGGCCGCGGGCCGCGCAGTCTATGGAAGCCCGTTCACATTACAACGCCTTTCCCCTTTTGCCTCGATGCGTTCAATAAAAGCCATTGCGCGAGGTTGCTGGAGGTCGTAGGTTCCCTCGAATCGATGGGTAGTATGATCAGGAAATATTTTTTTTGCCTGCTTGCTTCGGGGCTTGGGCATCCGCTTGGCCAAGCGGCGACGGTCACATTCGAGGCGGACGTTCGGCCGATTCTCAAGGCGCATTGTTTCCGCTGCCACGGCGAGGACGGGTCGGCCAAGGGAGGGCTCGACGTGCGCCTGCACAAGCTGCTGCTCAAGGGAGGCAAACACGGCACAGCCATCGTGCCGGGCCAAGCGGAGAAGAGCCTGCTCTACACAAAGATTCGAGATGGCAAGATGCCCAAGGAACAGGCCAAGCTGCCGGCGGATCAGATCGACACCTTCCGCCTTTGGATCGAGCAGGGTGCCAAAACCGCACGGCCAGAGCCGGACAGTCCCGACGAATGGATCACCGAGGAGGAGCGTAGTTTCTGGGCGTTTCAGCTGATCAAAAACCCACCCGTGCCCAGCGGCGCGGCCAATCCGATCGACGCCTTTCTCTTGCGCAAACTGAAAGCCAATGAACTTGGCTTCTCGAGGGAGGCCACCAAGCGCACGCTCATTCGCCGTGCGACCTTCGACCTCACCGGCCTGCCGCCCACCCCGGATGAGATTGCGGACTTCCTCGCCGACGAAACGCCACAAGCCTACGACCAGTTGATCGACCGGCTGCTGGCTTCGCCAAACTACGGCGAGCGCTGGGGACGCCACTGGCTCGACGTCGCCGGGTACGCCGACTCGGAGGGCTACACCGAGAGTGACGCCGAGCGGGGCTGGGCATGGCGCTACCGCGACTACGTCGTCCGCGCATTCAACGACGACCTCCCGTGGGATCGGTTTATCCGTGAGCAACTCGCCGGCGACGAAATGGTCCAGCCGCCGTACACCGGCCTGGAGCCGGAACAAGTCGACAAGCTCACCGCGACCGGTTTTTTACGGATGGCGCCCGACGGCACCGGCTCCGGCGCAAACAACACCGCAGCCCAAAACCAGGTCATGGCCGAGACGCTCAAAATTGTCTCCACGTCGCTCATGGGCATGACCGTTGGGTGCGCGCAGTGCCACGATCATCGTTACGACCCGATCCTGCAGTCGGACTACTACAAGTTGCGAGCCGTCTTCGAGCCGGCGCTTGACCCGGCCAATTGGCGCAT
>QOAX01000020.1 GCA_003972865.1 Verrucomicrobiota bacterium
AACAAATAATGCTCATAAATCTATGAACTTCCAAGGAAAACATGATGCCGGCGAAGTACCCCCTTCAATTTACTACCGGCTCGTGCCCCCGATCTGCCAGATTCAACCTTGATTTCAAACGGAAATCTTAAATGGGTCGTTAAAGGCCTTAAACTGACCGAGGGACGAAAGGCCGCAGAAATATTCTCGGATTCTGGGCTTGTGGCGCGGATTTGCCTTTGCCGGTGCCTAATCAGTCAACTAGCTTCGGGTGCAGATAAATGAAAACCTACCCACTCACCGTCCTTACCTTCGGACTGCTCCTCACGTGTCCGTTTCTTTCCGCCCAGGAAAGCATCCCGGCCCGCTGGAAGCCTCTCGATGATCTAGCCACAAAAGCGGTCGCATCTCCCAAAATCCCGGGAGGCTCCCTGTGCGTGGTCGAGAACGGCAAAGTGCTGTTCAATCAGGCTTACGGGGTCACCGATGCGAAGAGCAAACGAAGCTGGGAAAAGAACAGTCCAGTTTACATTGCTTCGATGTCCAAGTCCATCACCTCGACTCTTGTCGCCGTGCTGGTTGGTGAAGGAAAACTCGCTTTCGACGATCCCATATCGAAGTACATCCCCGAGTACGGACGTTTAAAGATGCGCAAGAGCGGGGCCGAGGTGCGCTCACCCACAATCGCCGAGTGCCTCTCCCACACATCGGGCTTCCCCGGTGGCACCATGGGGCGTCTCGCCGACGACTCTCCAATCCGCAACAGCGACCAGGCCGATGTCGGCACAGTTTTGGCCAAGCACGGACTGGCCGCCAAGCCTGGTATCAAGTACGCCTACACGTTCCGGGGCTATGCAGCCGTGGCTCGCGTCGTTGAGATTGTCACCGGTAAACGCTTCTCCGAAGTTCTTGACGAGAAGCTTCTGAAGCCACTCGGTATGAGTGACACAACATTTGAACCCAAGCTTGAGCTGGTGAAGCGTCACCCGCGCTACGCCAAGCACATTGCTGATTGGGATGATGAAAAAATATCGGCTTATCTGGAGAAGAGGAAGCGAGAGTCCAAAGGCTTCGTCAACGTAGCGGGCGCTCTCATCTCCACCCCCGACGATCTGGTGAAGTTCTACCGACTTCATTCTCTCCGGGGGAAACTTGCCGGCAAGCAACTGATCCCAGCAAAAGCACTTGCCAAGCTCTACGAAAAACAACCCGGTTCAACCGGTTACGGGCTGGGCTTCAAACTTTATGGCAACGCTGTTGTTGGGCACGGTGGAGCTTCCGGCACGATCGGAGCCGTAGATCTGAAAAACGATCGAGTCGTAGTCATTCTTACTCAAGCGGGAGCTGCGGCGGCCAGACCTCTGACAAGAAGAGGAATGCAACTCGCACTAGAGATTCTTGCCAAATAGCAGTGGGCGTTGCTCCAGGCCGTGGCCATGCTGAAATCAAAATCCCACCTCAGGATAACCGGCTCAAACGCGGCGCTTTTCGGCTATACTTCAATCTTGGATTTAATATCCATCTCAGAGCAGACTGTGCCTGCAAAGCTTGGTCAACACGGCCCACCGAGACAGGTGAGAGCGGTGATGAGCAGAATGGAGGACAGTTTCTTCATGGCAGAGCCAGAGTAGGCGGCGGGAGGCAGGTTGCAAATATGGGGGAGCGGGGGAATGAAACCGCCGCCAGTGTCTTTACGCTAGATTGAGTATTGGGATGGGGTGGGTGATTGGCGTGGCGTGGAGATTGCCTCAGTTTTTTTCATCGTGGCGTTGAGTTTGATCTTGCACTTCAGCAACGCTCATGGATTAACTTATCCACGCCAAAAATCAGGCGTATTTTTCGCGCAATCGATGCGCGGCCTCGACTTCGTTTTTCAGCTTGGTGGCGACTTCGTCGAGGCTGACCTTGGCGGCGGATCCGGGAGCGAAGCCACAGTCTGGGTTCAAGGTAATACGAGTCGGGTCGAGGAATTGGAGGGCAACCTCGACGCGGGCGACTATTTCATCAGGCGAATCGATTTGGCCGGGATCACAACTGACGCAACCAAGGCCGATCTCGAGGTCTTCGCGCAAATCTTTAAACACAGCCATGTCGCCGGCAGCCGGGGTGGTGAATTCCATGGTAAGATGGTTCACCTTCAGCCGGTTGAGTTGGCCAAGAATGGGAGTGTAACCTCCGGCGTGAGCGGCTTCGCCCCGGGCGCGGGCTCCAGCGCGACGGCAGAGGTGAACCGCAAGCTTGATATCTTCAAAGCCTTCGACGACCTGGTTGACCATATCGACACTGAAGTCCGCGGCATGTTCGGCGTTGTCATATTTTCCGCGGACATCGGGATCGACGAACAGGCAAAGGTGCGGGTCGTCAATTTGAACAACGGCAACGCCTTCTTCGCGCAGCAGTTCAACTTCGCGGCGAAGGATGGGGACGCAGTCGGTGACGAACGCCTCGCGCGTGGGGTAGGCGCCACTAGATTTTTCGGCGGACCACATGCGTTCACCGAGCAGCGCGGGAGCGGGCAGGGTTGCCTTGATTTGACGGTCGGTGATCGTTTTCAGATAGCGAACCTCGGCGGCAATGAAGCCGGAGTGCTTGGGTGCGAGCTTGTCGACTACGATGGTCCAAGGGCGGCCGTCAGTAGGATTGGTGCCCAGTTCGAAGCCGTGGGCCAGTTCAGCGATGACACCGATGTAGGAGGCGCGCCGCCATTCGCCATCGGTGAGAATATCTATACCGGCATTCTCTTGCAGAGCGACTGCTTCACGAATGGCAGCGTCAAGTTGGTCGCTGGAACTGGCCTGACCAAGCAGTGCCCGGACGGCATCGGGGCGCGGCAAGGAGCCGACGACGGAGGTGGGAAATAACGGCAGGGCGGTCATGGTTCAATTGGCGGGCCAGTTTTTCTGGGCGAGCTCGAAATCCTCCTGCGTGTCGATTTCGCGGTAGCCACCGGGAATGTCAGCATGCGCGAACACCTCGCCGGCCTCAATCATGTGTTGGAACAGGTGGATGAGGTAGGCTTTCTCAAAGACCTTTGCCTCGCGAAAGGGCTGGCCGGCAAATTGTTCACGGCAACGGTGGTAATGTTCTCGCAAACGGGCGGCAGCGTTGGCAGTGAACTTGGCCACGCCGGTGTATTCGCCATAAGCCTCGGCCTCCGGCGTGCAGCGTTCGATACGGGTGATGCGTCCATTGGCAACGGTAACTTTCTCGCCGTCGTCGGTGGGGTGCTGGCTGCGCTCGGCGTAGTGGGCGAGCCATTCCGTGTCGATGACCAGCGCAGCATCGGCGGGATTAGCCAGCGCACAGGCGACGGCTTCAGGTGTAAATAGAATGTCGGAATAAGCACAGACGAAGCCGTCTTCCATCTGGTCCTCGGCGTGGAAGAGCGAAGCAAGGATGTTGTTGTTTTTCCAGTCGACATTGTGGCGGAAGATAAATTCCGGGTAAGCCTCGCGAACTTTGTCAATCTGGTAGCCGCCAATGAACACGATATCGTCAAGGCCATTCTCGCGAAACGCCTTCAGCGCCCAGTCGAGGATGCGGCGACCTTTGATCTTTGCAAAACACTTGGGCGTATCGGCCGTGGCGGGCATCAACCGAATGCCACGTCCGGCGCCGATGATGATTGCTTTCATTTAGGTTCCTCTTCCGTTGGGTTATCGGCGCGCGTGTTCCACAGGCGGGCCACAGCGGCGGCGGCAGCGCCCATGCGCGTCATGTCGACGATCGCGGTGCCCAGGTTTCGGCCACTACGCTCAAAATCCATAATGGGAAGAAGATTAGGTGGCACAAGTTCGAGGGTGCGTGGGAGCTTCTGGGGGAGTAGTTTAGCAAAAGCAAAGTTTCGGATTTCTGGTAAAAACCGGTAAAACTTTTCCGAATCTTCAAATTTCCGAGGAAATAATGGCGGAGCCGGGGGGAGTCGAATCAACTTCATTCCCTTCGTGAACTTTCGCATACTTGCGCAACCAATTCCATACAAAACATTTAATGCGAGAAGTCATTTTCGGCTGTTGCGCATCAATACGCACCATCACGAAAGATTTTTGTTCCGTATTGTTCCGTAAAGCAAGGAGGGAGGGGGGCTACCTGATCTGATAGTTTTGTCTATGAGGTTTCTGATGGTTCTGGAACAGACCAAGCGAAGGTTAGCATCACGGTGCAGGAATTAGGCGATCACGACTTAAAGGTAATCATTTCGCGTGTTTTATCGGATTCAGGGCGGATCATGATCGAGGCCGCGGGGAAACCCTCGGGGCATGTTATTGATGATGGTTTTGTTAAGGTTGAGATGGTCGAGCTTGAACTGTCCGATGACCTGATCCATTGGGAGACGCAGGATTCACAACTCCCAATCAATCTACCGCTGAGCTTTCCTCTGGCTCAGGATATGCAGTTCATGAGGGTAAGACGAATCAATGAATAGAGGCGACCGTCAGGGTTGGTTGATCTCCGGGGTTATGGTGTTTACTATTCAGGACAGGGTCATTAGTTTTTCTCGAGGAAGTGGTGTTGGGAATTCCAAACGGTCGCCTGGCTTTAAGCGTTTGGTTGGTCGGTATCGCCGGTATTGAGCTGCGCGCTCAGGAGGTTGATGTGGGCCCGCCACGGCTCACCGAACCGTCATTCACGCAGATTGTCAATCCTCGTGGCGTGGCCAGCGTGGCGGTGCGCGTGGAGGGTGAGGCCCCCTTCTCCTACAACTGGTACAAGAGTAAAAAGAAGGAAGGGGATGTCACAACTGTCACGGGGGAGATCGCGACCTACAAGGACAACCCTGACGGCAGCGTCAATATCTCGCTGATTATCGAGGACATCAACGAGGAAGATCAGGGCTACTACTGGGTCGTCGTCAAGAATGACCACGGAGAGGCCAAGAGCATCAAGGCCGAACTAGATGTGAATGATCCCCCGAAACCAAAGGATGACGGGGTTCTGATTCCGCCTGGGGGGGACGGGACGGTTTTTTTCCCGCTCCCCAATTGGAGCGACGACGACGGCAACCCGACGGGTGACGTGGATGCGACCCTGCCTGGTCTGGATGATCCCAATGCCTCGGAAAACGCACTGGTGCGCGTATGCCCGGACAGCATGATCATGTTCAGCGTGGCTGTCATTGGCGCAACGCCGTTCACTTTTCAGTGGCAGAAGGATGGTGTGGATATGCCTGAGACCAACAAGAACATATTTCTACTGAAAAATATCACCGATAAGGATGAGGGTGGATACCGGGTAGTAATAAAAAATGTTGCCGGTGACCTGGCAAGTGGCATCGTTGACCTGGAGGTCATCGATACACCAGTCATCACAAAGCATCCGGCAGGCGTGACGGTTGACCCCGGAAAGCCGGTCAGCTTTGAGGTGGATTCAGACACCGAGAATGCGCGAATTCAGTGGCTCAAGGACGGACTGCCAATCCGTGGCGCAACGCATAATGTTCTTCAGTTTACGATTATCAACCAATCCGATGAGGCTCGTTACACGGCAAAGGTGACCAATGAGTGTGTCAGCAATATCAGCAATGCTGCGGTCCTGGTTGTGAACGATCCACCCATGTTTGTTGTTTTCCCTAAATCAACAACTGGTAATCCTGGCGAGAGCGTCACGTTTCGTGGTTTGGCAACTGGCACGCAGCCCATTTCGTATCAATGGCGGCGTGATGGGAATAATCTGGCAGATGAAATCGCCACTTCGTTAACACTGAACAATATTTCCTCATCAGATGCCGGGAAATTCAGGATCGTGGCCAGCAACTCTGCCGGAACGGCTATCAGTCCCGTGGCGGTGTTGGGCGTGAACCATCCCCCAAGGATTGTCGTGCAACCAATAGCCCAGACCGTTGATCCTGAGGCGACGATTACTTTCAGGGTTGAAGCAACTGGAACCGCCCCGCTGAATTACCAGTGGCGCAAGAGCGGGGTCAACATCCCACACGAAACCAAGCCACAACTTGTGCTTAAAAAAGTGGATACCGATGATCGCGGTTCCTACAGCGTTCTGGTCACCAACGTTGCCGGTTCAGTGTTAAGCAATCCGGGTGTGTTGAAGGTTAATGATGTGGTTCCATCCATAACCCGGCAGCCTGAGGGTGCCACAGTCAACCCCGGTAGCCGTATTACCTTCGTTGTCAGTGTTAAAGGCACAAAACCATTGGCCTTTCAGTGGAGAAAGGATGGGAATACCATCGAAGATGAACGGTCAACCGAGCTAACGATCCAGAGTGTCGGCGAGAAAGACGAGGGCGTCTACTCGGTGGAGATATCAAACATCGCCGGAGAAGTCGCAAGTAATCCGGCGAGTCTTTTTGTCAACAATCCGCCGGTGATCAAGGTCCAGCCAGAAGGTCAGGAGATCTTTCCGGATGAAGAATTCAAGATTCGGGTGGTTGCCGAAGGGACGCCTCCACTAAATTATGAGTGGTACAAAAATGGAACGAAAATTTCGGGTGCAACTTCATCTGTTTTTTCCATCTCATCAGTATCAGAATCGGACCAGGCTGTGTACTGGGCCACAGTGTCCAATATGGCTGGCAGTGCAACCAGTGAGGCTGCGGCGTTGGGGGCTATAGACCTGCCGCCAGTGATTCTTCAGCATCCGGAAAACCAGGAGGTGAACCCCGGGGCTGGAGTCAGGTTCTACGTTATCGCATCCGGAACCGCCCCGCTGTTATATCAATGGAAAAAGGATGGCCAACTCCTGGAGGACAAGACTGATAAAAACCTGTTCATTGACCAGGTAAAGCAATCAGACGAAGGGGGCTACAGCGTGGAAGTATCCAATGACACCAAGATCGCCATCGCCAGTGACGCCGCGACCCTTGTGGTGAGGGATCCACCGGTGATCATCCGTCATCCCGAAAGCAAGACTTCAAAGCTCAACGAACAAGTTGAGTTTTCTGTTGAAGTCGAGGGTTCGGAACCGATGGAGTTTAAATGGATCAAGAATGGAGCCCGGATACCCGGTGCAACTGCCAACACATACACCATCGGATCAGTCGTCGAATCGGATAAGGCAATTTACTGGGTCATTGTGGGCAATGGTGTGGGTCAGGCCACCAGTTCGGCTGCCTTCCTGGGCGTCGACGAACCGCCCAAGATCATTGAAGAGCCAAGGGAACAATCGGTTAACCCGGGCGAGCCGATCGAGCTTCACGTGCTGGCGACTGGGAAAAAGCCCTTCGATTACCAATGGTTCAAGGACGAAAAGTTGCTGCAAAGCCAAACCCAACGACGACTAAACATATACAAAGCCGATGCAAACGATGAGGGAACCTATCACATAACCATCGCCAATACTGCAGGCACTGCGACCAGCAAAAAGGCATGGGTTATTATCTACCGTTCTCCGGTCTTTTATGTTCAACCGATGGACTTGAGTTTGAATCCGAACACAACTGCGATATTCAGCGCAAGAATCCATGGCACCCAGCCCTTAGAATATCAATGGTTCAGTAATGGTTCCCCCCTGCAAGGCCAAGGCATGGAAACAGTATATAATACCGTGGGGGCGATGGGTTTTCAGTCCAAAGTGGAAGTGCTGCTGAAATTGCCCAATGTGCAGGAAAAGGACCAGGCAAATTACACATTGAAGGTCACCAACACAGCCGGATCCGTGGAAAGCCGGAAGGCTTTTCTTGACGTGGTTGATGTTCCTCCCTTGATCACACAACAACCCAATCCCGTGACGACCGATCCCGGTACTTGGGTACGTTTCGAGGTTAAGGCCAACGGAACTCCTCCACTTACCTACCAATGGTACAAGAATAGCAAAGAACTGGGCGGTCAAACCGGCGCAAGTATGATTCTTGATGTAGTTTCGCAGGATAACGAGGGGCAATACTCGGTCGTGGTTTCCAACACGGTGCGTAGTGTCACCAGCAACAAGGTTGGACTTTGGGTCAATGACCCACCCCTGATCCTAAAAGACCTTGCCAATGTTTCCATGCCACCCGGGCAAACAGCGGAGTTTGAGGTTCTCGCTTCCGGGACTTCTCCATTGAAATAC
>QOAX01000015.1 GCA_003972865.1 Verrucomicrobiota bacterium
ACAACAATCACCTTCCCCAGCGCCTCCTCGCCCCGCAGCGCCTTGAACTTGCCCGGACGATCCTTCGAGTTGTAAAACTTGCGGAACAACGCCCGCCGCAGTACGTCGTCGATCAGCGTACTTTTGCCCGAGCCGCTGACGCCGGTCACACAGGTGATCGTCCCCAGCGGTACTTTCAGGTGCACATCCTTCAGGTTGTTCTCCGACGCGCCGATGACCTCGAGAAAGCCGCGTGCGCTATTCGGCCCGACACGGCTGCTCGGTACATCAATCTTGTAGTCGCCGCGCAGATATTTCGCGGTCAGCGATTTTTTGTGGGCGAGCACCCTGTCGAGCGGGCCCGCCACCACCACTTCCCCGCCGTGCAGGCCGGCGCCCGGCCCCATGTCGATGACGTGATCGGCCCGGCGAATCGTCTCCTCGTCGTGCTCCACCACCAGTACCGTGTTCCCCAAGTCGCGCAGTCCCTCGAGTGTGGCGAGCAACTGCTCGTTGTCACGCGCGTGCAGGCCAATGCTCGGCTCGTCGAGAATGTACAACACGCCCACCAGCCCCGCGCCAATTTGCGTGGCCAGGCGGATGCGCTGCGCCTCGCCACCGCTGAGCGTGCCGCTCGTGCGGTTGAGTGTCAGGTAGCCCAGCCCGACATCCCGCAAAAAACCGAGCCGCGAGGTGATCTCGCGCACCACGTCGGTGGCGATTTTTTTGCCAAGCGCATCCAGCTCCAATGCCTCGAAAAACGGCAACGCCTCGTCGATCGACAGCCGGCAGACATCCATGATCGACAAGCCACCAAAACGGAACTTCGCCTCAGGCTGTTTCGCGCTGCGCAGCGTCACCGCCAGCACCACCTCGCGAAGCCGCTGGCCCTGACAGGCCTCGCAGGTTTGCGGACTCATGAACGCCCGGAGCCGCCGCCGCGTCGTCTCGCTGCTCGTCTCCTCGTACAGCCGGTTGAGGTTGGCCAAAATGCCGTCGAACGGCTTGGTCGTCGTCGTTTGTTTGCCACTGCGGGTGAATTGAAAGCCGATCACCTCGTCGCCCGAGCCGTGAAACAACGCCTCCGTAAAGCGCTTGGCCAGGCGGCGGTACGGCTTGGCCAAGTCCGCCCCATAATGACGCGCCAAATTTTTCAGCAACCCGTTGTAGTGGGCGACCATTCGCGCGCCGCCCTTGGTCCACGGCAGGATGACGCCCTGCTCGAGCGACTTCTCGGGGTCGCCGACCATCAGTCCATCGTCGAACACCGGCCGCTGACCAAGCCCGGAGCAGGCCGGGCAGGCACCGTACGGCGAGTTGAACGAGAAATGTTTCGGCGTCATCGGCTCGTAGCTTTTGCCGGTGGCCGGGCTTGTCAGTCGGTTCGACAGCTTGCTCTCGCGCCATTGCGAACGGTCGAGGTCGGGCGTTTGGTGCAGCGCGATTATTTTGCCTTCGCCCCACTTAAGACAGGTCTCGACCGAGTCGGCCAAGCGGCCTCGCGCCTTGTCGCTGACAACCAGGCGATCGACCACGACCTCGATCGAGTGCGCTTTTTTGGGGTCGAGCTTGAAGCGCGTGTTGGTCTCGAGTTCCGCCAACTCACCGTCGATTCGCGCCCGCACGAACCCCTCGCGGGCCAGCTTCTCCAGCACGTCGCGGAACTCACCCTTCTGCTTCTCGACCACCGGCGCGAGCAGCATTACTCGCGTGTCCTCCGGCAGCGCGAGCAGTTGCTCGATGATGTCACTCGTGCTCAGGCGCGAAATCGGCTCGCCGCTCTCCGGGCAGTGCGCCTGGCCGACGTTGGCGAACAACAGGCGCAGATAATCGTAAATCTCGGTGGTGGTGGCGATGGTCGAGCGCGGGTTCCCGCCGGAGGAACGCTGCTCGATGGCGATCGCCGGCGAAAGCCCCTCGATGTGATCGACGTCCGGCTTCTGTAGTTGATCGAGGAACTGCCGAGCGTACGACGAAAGCGTCTCGACGTATTTGCGCTGGCCCTCCGCAAACAGCGTGTCGAACGCCAGCGACGACTTGCCCGAGCCGCTTGGCCCGGTGATCACCACCAGCTTGTCACGGGGAATCTCAAGCGTCAGATTCTTGAGATTATGCTCCCTTGCCCCGGCTATTTTTATAAACCCCTTGGCCACCGAAAGAGGCATCTTAAACCGCCTCCCGCGCTTGGCCAAGCGTGGGTCAGTTCGACGACGACTGCCGTTTGAACAGGCGCTGGATGAACGGCTCAACCTTGTCCATGCCGACGGCGAGGATGATGACTACGCCGATGATGATTTCCTGCATGTAGTTGGGCCAATCCTTGATGCTCGAGCCGTTCGCGAGGCAGGCCATCATGAACGCGCCGATGACGGAGCCGGGGATGCTGCCCGCGCCGCCGCTCAGGCTCGCCCCGCCGATGACCACTGCGGCGATGATCTGCAACTCCAGCCCGATCGCCACCGAGGGATCGCCCTGTGTCAGCCGCGAAAACTGCATCACGCCGGCCAAACCGAAAAACGCGCCGGCCAAGGCGTAAATCACCACCTTGTTGAAGTTCACGCGGATGCCGCACAGCCGGGCGGTGTCTTCGTTTGAGCCGATGGCGAACACGTACCGGCCAAACACCGTCGAACGCAGCACCACGGCCATCACCACCGCGAGGCCAAGCGCCAGCCACACACCATCCGGCAGCGGGAAAAATGTGAGCGGTGACTGGCTGTTGTCCATCAGGCGGTTGACCGACTCGAGCGGCTGCTCCGGGTTGACAGTCTGGTTGTTGGCGAGCCACTTGGAGATGCCCCGAGCGATGCCCATCATGCCGAGCGTGACGATGAACGGCATCATCCGAACCGTCGTGATGATGCCGCCGTTGGCCAAGCCGACCAGGCCCCCGGTCAGCACCGTCAACAACAGCACCGCCATAAAGCCGTGACCCTGCTCGATCAGCTTGGCCGTCACCACGCTGCACAGGGCAACGACCGACCCGGCGCTCAGGTCGATGCCGCCGCTCACGATCACCATCGTCATGCCCATCGCGCCGATGGCCACGATGACCGTCTGCGTGAGGATGGTCTTGAAATTGCCGCCCTTGAAAATAATTGACCGCAACTCGCCATCCATCGCGAACAGCAACAGCACAACAAACAGCCCGACGAACGGCCTGATCGCCTTGAGAAAATCGCTGCTGCCGAGCTTGGCCCAGTTCACGCGGCAACCTCCGTTGACTCCGCCTGGCCGACGGCGGTGCGGATGATTTCCTGTTCACTCCAATCGGCGACCGGGCGCACGCCGGAGAGTTCGCCACGGCACATCACGCCGATGCGATCGCACACGCCGAGCAACTCCGGCAGATAGGAGCTCACAAAAAACACTGCCTTCCCCTGCCCGGCCAACTCGTTCATCAACCGGTAAATCTGCGCCTTGCTGCCGACGTCGATGCCGCGTGTCGGCTCGTCGAGCAACAGAATCCGGGCGTCGTGATGCAGCAGCCGGCCGAGCGCAATTTTCTGCTGATTGCCGCCTGATAATTCACCGACCGGCTGCGCGGCACCCGATGATTTCACGTCGAGTTTGGCCAGCCATTTGCCTGAAGCCGCCGCCTGTGCCGAGCCGCTCACCAGGCCCAGCCGCGACACCGGGCCGAGGCGCGTCAGCGTCAGGTTGTCGGCGACGCTGCGATTGAGCAGCAGGCCCTCCTCCTTCCGGTTTTCGCTGAGCAAGCCAACGCCGTTGGCCAAGCGCTTGGCCGGTGTCGAGTGGGTTTCCTCGCGCGAAAAAACAGTCACGCTGCCCTTGGCCAAGCGGTCGAGCCCGAACACCGCCCGCAGCGTCTCCGTACGCCCCGCGCCGACCAAGCCGAACAGGCCAAGGATTTCGCCGGCGTGCAACGTCAGATTCACGCAACTCGGCTTGGCCAAGCCGGCGACATCGCTCAACTCCAACACCGGCTCGCCGACGGCGCGGCTCGTGCGCGGATAAATTTCATCAATCTCCCGGCCGACCATGAGCTGGATAATCTGCTCGAGGCTCGCCTCGGCCATTGCACCGTTGCCGACACCTTGGCCATCACGCAGCACCGTGTAGCGGCTGGCTACGCGCTGGCATTCCTCAAGAAAATGACTGATGTAAATGACACTCACGCCGCGCTGGCTCATATGTTCGATCACGCCGAACAGGTTTTCGGTATCGACTTGAGTGAGGCTGCTGGTCGGCTCGTCCATGATCAGCACACGCGGCTCGCCGACGAATGCGCGGGCGATCTCGACCAACTGCTGCTGGGCGATGGTGAGCGAGCGAATCGGGGCGTCGAGCGGCATTTGCGCCTGGCCAATTTCCTCCAGTGCTCGCTTGGCCAAGCGACGGCGCTCACCACGACTGATCCAGCCAAGCGTCGCCGGCTCGCGGCCAAGCAGGATGTTTTCCTCCACGGAAAGATCGGGCGCGAGGTTGAGCTCCTGATAAATCATCGCCACGCCGCAGTTGCGGGCGTGCAGCGGATCACTTGGCTCGAACGGCTGGCCGTCGAGCGTGAGGCTCCCGGCGTCCGGCCGGTGAGCGCCGCTGAGCACCTTCATCAGCGTGCTTTTGCCGGCGCCGTTCTCGCCGATGAGCGCGTGGACCTCCCCGGCGGCGACCTCGAGGCTCACGCCGTCGAGCGCCACGGTCGGCCCGAAGCGCTTGGACACCCCCTCGATCTGCAGGCGGGGAAGCGCGGGGTTGCTGGATGAATCCTCTGGCATCCGGGCGGCGATCAGTTGCCGGTGCCGAGGTATTTCTCGAGGGGCGGGTTGAGCAGTTCCTGCACGTCCGGCTCGGCCATGTTTTCGCTGGTGACCAGCACCACGCCGGTGTCGATGCGTTTCTCCACGGTCTTGCCACCGAGATGCTCGGTCAACGTCATCACGCCGAGGTATCCCATCTTGACCGGGTTTTGGACGACCAAGCCCTGAACGTCGCCCGACTTGAGGTCGCGCAACGACTGCACACTGGTGTCGAAGCCGATAATTTTCACCCTACCCCCCGCCTTGTTGATGTCGCGCAAGGCCTTGGTCATCGAAACGCTCACCGACTCGTTCGGACAAAAAACACCGTTCACCTCCTCGCCGTATCGACTCAGCAGATTTTGCGAGGCGGTGTAGGCCAGGTCGCGGGTGGCACCGGCGTACTGGTCGGACGAGAGCACCCTGATGCCGGGGAAGTTCTTCCTCAACTCGTCGAGGAACCCATTCTCGCGCTTGGTCGTGCTGGCCGAACCGACAGCGTAACGCAGCAGCAACACGCTGCCTTTGCCGCCGAGCAACTTGCCCAGATGCGCACCGCCCATCCGGCCGCCGAGGTAGTTGTCGGTTGCGATGAAGCTGGCGTAGTTGTCCGACTGCAAACCGGAGTCGATGATCACCACCGGGATTTTTGCGTTGCCGGCCATCTCGACCGGCCGGACGAGCGCCCTGTCATCGAGTGGCGCCAGCACCATGCCGTCCACGCCGCGGGCTATGAAGTTCTCGACGACTTTGATCTGCTCGTCGCGGTCATCCTCCTTGAGCGGGCCTTTCCAGATAATCTCCACCGGCTGACCGGCAGCCTCGAGTTCCTGCTTGGCCTTGATGGCACCGGCGTGGATCGACTTCCAGAATTCATGCGTCGTGCCCTTGGGGATGACCACGATTGACAAGCCGTTGCCGGATGAGTCGCCGGACTGTGAGCCGCAACCCGAAACGAAAACCAACGCGGCGCACGCAACGCCAAGCAGCCATGATTTCATGCGCGGCAGACTAGGCAACGCGGCGGGCCGTTTCAAACTATTTACAAAAAAGACTTGCGCCGGGCCAGGCGCTTGGGCAGTTTAGCCCCATGAAAACAATTCTGTTTTTTTGTATATCGTCGGCCCTGCTCACCGCTTCCTCTTTATTGACAGGCTGTTCTGCGGGGGGTGGCTCGGGAACGCCCCAAGTCCAAACATCAAGTGAGCCGGCAGCGGCTTTAGCCGTGGCCCACTGGGTGAAAGGCGAGCCGGTCGATGTCTCGAGCGGCGTGCATGTGGTCGAGTTTTGGGCAACGTGGTGTCCGCCCTGCCGTACCAGCATCCCGCACCTGACGGAGATTCAGGAAAAATACGAGGATCGCGGCGTCAAAATCGTTGGCATCAGCAACGAGGATCTCGCCACCGTCGAACCGTTCGTGAAAAAGATGGGCGACAAGATGGCGTACACGGTGGCAATCGACGCCGGCGGCACCTCCAAGGGTTACATGACCAAGTACGGCATCAACGGCATCCCGCACGCCTTCGTGGTGAAGGATGGCGCTGTCGTCTGGCACGGACACCCGATGGCCGAGCTTGAGGGGGCAATCGACGACGCGCTGAAATAATGGGGAACCCCTCATCGCCCCTCCTTGTTGCGCTTGGCTTGGCTGCCGGCTGTGGCGGAGAGATCAACAAGCCGTCCACCGGCGGCGCATCGAGCGCCGTTGAAGCAGTCGCGGCGACCAATCTTTTTCACGCGGCGCAACTCGGCGATCTCGCGGCCTTGCAGCAGTACCTTGGCCAGGGACAGTCGGTGACAAACCGCCACGCGGAAAACGGCCAGACCGCGCTCCACTACGCGGCCTGGGGCGGGCAAACCAGCACGATCGTCTGGCTGATCCGGCAGAAGGCCGACATCAGCGCGCTGGACAACGCCGGCAAGTCGCCGCTGGATTTCGCGTGGATGCCGAAGGGGGAAGCCGCCCGAAAAATGCTGGCCGACGCCGGGGCCAAGCCGGGCAGTGAACTGCGTCCGCCGGAACCGCCGCCGGCCAAGCCGGAGGCAAAAGAGGATTTAACGAACGAAGAAGAGGCCAAGCCGTAGCTTGGCCAAGCGCGTTCACCCGGCGGCGATCTTGGCCAGGCGATCGCGGGCCTTCGCTGCCGGGGGGGTGTCCCCGCACTCGTTGGCCACGCGATGCAGCAGCGCGAGCGCCCGCTCCGTGTCGTCCAGTTTCCCCGAGTAAAGGTTGCAGAGATGGATGGCGACCCATCCCCAGCGGGCCGGGGGGATGTCCATTACCAGCATTTCCTCATACTCCATCGCTGCAGCGCGAAAGCTCACCAGATCCTTCTCGTAAATCTCAGCGATGCGCTTGTGGACATGGTATTCGCCCGGGAAAACCCTGAGGTACTCGCGGAATGAATTAATGGCATCGACATATGCCCCGTTCGCCCAGATCGACTCGGCCTCCTCGTACATGTCGGCCTTTCGCGACTTATCGCTTTTGGTCAAATAATTCCCGCCGACTCGTTCGCCGGCGAAGGTGCTGACATCGCGCGCCACCAGCAGTGCAAACACGATCAGCGCAGCCAGCATGCCGAAAAAATAGGCCATCATCCCGCCCTTTTTCTCCGGCGGCTTCGTATCCCCAGTGGTCTCAACTTGGTTGGTTTTCCCGTCCCTTGGCGGAGATCCAGTCTTTACGGGTCGTTTCTTTTCGACCTTGGCCGGCGGCGCGTTGGAAAGCATGCGGTTGACCTCGTCGAGATCGTAAGCCTTGTCGCTTTTGACTGCTTCACCGCTGACCTCGACCGGCTTCTCTTCCTCGTCGTCCAATTCGACGCCAAACCGATCAAGTTGCATGTCTTCAAACGCGTCGCGAAAGCCACCCCAACACCAGATGGCGACGTACATACAGAGTGGGTAAAGGATGATGCGCGAAATCAGTTTCACGGACACCCATTAGTAACAGCCCCTGCCCGGCAATGAAACGCAAAACAGCCTTGCAAGCGGCACCTCGTTTCCGTCTTATTGGGCGCATGACACTCCGCACGTTTTTCCTGACGACGACTTTCTCCGCGCTTGGCCTGACCATTGCGCTTGGCCAAGCGACCGCTGCGCCGGCCAGAGCCCTGGTCTGTTTTGGCAGCTACTCGACCCCCGACAAGGAGAGCGTTCACCTGTTTCAACTCAACCTGAAGGACGGCAGCCTGAAAAA
>QOAX01000101.1 GCA_003972865.1 Verrucomicrobiota bacterium
ACACCCCTCTGCTTTGGGCCATAAGGGACACGGTCGGCCTAACCGGAACCAAGTACGGTTGCGGCATCCAGCAGTGTGGAGCCTGCACGGTACTTATCGGCAAGCGCCCCGTGCGTTCCTGCGGCATCAACGTGGGGGAAGTCGCTGGCAAGGACATCACCACCATCGAAGGGCTTTCCGGGGACAGCCGCCATCCGGTGCAACTGGCTTGGGTCGAAGAACAGGTGCCGCAGTGCGGCTACTGCCAGTCCGGACAAATCATGGCGGCGGTCTCGCTGCTTGAACGTAACCCCAACCCCACGGACAGGGAGATTGACCGGGGCATGCTCAACCTCTGCCGCTGTGGAACTTACCCACGGATACGCAAGGCGATCCGCCGTGCAGCAGAATTACTGAAGGAGGTCGCATGAAAAACTTAACCATGAACCGCCGCACCTTCCTCAAGGTCACCACCGTGGCCGGAAGCGGCCTGCTGGTCGGCTGCACCTTCAGTTCACCGCAACTGCTCAGCACCCCAAAGGCGAGTGAAGAAGAGCTGGGCCTGTGGGTGCGTATCAGCACGGACGACAAGATCACTCTCATCCTGCCTGCCTCGGAGATGGGGCAGCAGTCTCACACGGGGCAGGCCATGATCCTCGCGGAAGAACTTGAGGCCGACTGGAACTCCATTCAGGTGGTCACGGCTCCGGTGCATTCTGAATTCACCAATTCACAAGCAGACCCTCGAGGTATACAGGTTACAGGTGGAAGTGCCAGCATCAGCTTCTTCTGGGATAAGCTCCGGCAGGTCGGGGCGGGCACGAGGGAGATGCTGACCGAAGCCGCCGCCCAAAAGTGGGGTGTTCCCGTGACGGAATGCCAAGCCGACAACGGACGTATCCGGCACTCCGTAAGCGGACGCAGCCTCAGCTACGGGCAACTGGTCAGTGCCGCCGCCAGGCTCAGCCCGCCTTCCAGTCCAACCCTCAAGACCCCGGACCAGTTCCGGCTGATCGGCAAGTCCATTCCCAAGCTGCACACGCCCGCCAAGGTCAACGGCAGCGCCGGGTACGGCATTGACGTTCGGCGTCCCGGAATGTTGTTCGCGGCGGTCAGCCAGTCCCCGGTTTTCGGAGGACAACTCAAGTCCTTTCAAGAAGCGGCGGCCAAGGCTGTCCGGGGGGTCGAGGCCGTGGTGCCGATCCCCAACGGCGTCGCGGTGGTCGCGGACTCGACCTGGCACGCCAAGCAGGGACTGGAAGCCCTCACGCCTCAGTTCGAGGGCGGCGAGAGCGCTGGGCTGGACAGCGCCAAGGTCACAACAAGGCTACGCACCGCTCTTGACGAGATGGGCAAGGCGGTGATTTCCTCCGCGAAGGTGCTGGACGTGGAGTACGAGATGCCTTACCTGCATCACGCTACGATGGAGCCGATGAATTGCACCGCCCACGTCACCACCGACTCCTGCGATGTCTGGGCTCCCACCCAGGGTCAGGAGTATAGCATGAAGGCCGCGATGGAGGTGACGGGCCTCTCCGAGGAGCAGATTCGCATCCACACCACGCTGCTGGGTGGGGGCTTCGGGCGTCGCAGCGAATGGGATTTCGTCACGCAGGCTGTAACGGTTTCCAAGGCTCTGCAAAAACCGGTGCAGGTGATCTGGAGCCGGGAAGAGGACACGCAGCACGGCTTCTACCGCCCCACTAGCATGAGCCGCTTCCAGGTCGGCCTCGGCAAAGACGGCCTGCCTGTCCAGTGGGAAAGCCAGATTGCCCAGCCTAATCTTGCGGCCCGTTTCATGCCTCCGCTTGGCTGGTTTGATTTTGACCCCATGGCCGTAGCCGCTTCGGTGCATGACTACGGACTGTTCCCCGATCACTTCTACAAGGTTGAGGGTGTGGAAACAGCACACTCCCCTGTAGATTTAGGCGTGCCAATAGGACCATGGCGAGCACCACCAAACAGCCTGAACGTTTTCTACACGGAAAGTGTGATGGACGAACTTGCTCATCTTGCTGAAATTGACCCGCTGGAGTACCGCTTGAAGTTCCTAGGTGAAAGCCCGAGACACAAGGCTACTTTGGAGCGGGTTGCAAAACAGGCGGGCTGGGGCAGCCCACTTCCGGAAGGTCACGGGCGGGGCATCGCCATTCACGACTGGTTCCCTCTGGATGAGGCCAAAACTGTGGTCACGCAGGTTGCCGAGGTCTCGGTCACGAAGCGCGGAAAGTTGAAGGTACATCGCGTGGACTGCGTGATTGACTGCGGGCTTGTCGTCAACCCGGACAGCGTGAAGGCGCAGATGGAGGGGGGCATCATCATGGGCATGTCGGCGGCGCTCTTCGAGCAGATCACGCTGGAGGACGGGCGGGTTACGCAAAGCAACTTCGACGACTACCGCATTGCCCGCATGAGGGACACCCCGGAAATCCATGTGAGCATCGTCGAAAGCGATGCGGCCCCCACCGGAGTCGGGGAGCCGGGCACTTCTCCGATCGTCCCGGCGATTACTAACGCAATCTTCGCCGTCACCGGAACGCGTCTCCGGCGTCTTCCGATTGGACGGCAGAAACTGATTTGAATTAACACCAAACCAAGGAGGTCACAATGACCACACTGAGCGTCAACGGACAGCAACACACAATGGACCTTGATCCGGCAACACCCTTGCTCTGGGCACTGCGGGATCACCTCAAGCTCCACGGCACTAAGTACGGCTGCGGCATAGAGCAGTGCGGGGCCTGCACCGTCCACGTCAACGGACGCGCCGTGCGCTCCTGCGGCATCACCGTGGGCGAGGTCGCAGGCAAGGCGATCACCACCATCGAAGGACTCTCTCCGGACAGCAGCCATCCGGTCCAGCAGGCGTGGATCGAAGTGGACGTGCCCCAGTGCGGCTACTGCCAGACCGGCATGATCATGGCAACCGCCGCCCTGCTGGAGCGTAACTCCAAGCCCTCCGACCGGGACATTGACCGGACCATCACCAACATCTGTCGCTGCGGGACCTACAATCAGGTCCGCGAAGCCATCTACCGCGCCGCGCAAATCAAGGAGGGAGCATGAAGATCGTCCAACTCAATCGACGCGAATTCCTCAAATCATCCGCACTTGCAGGGGGAGGACTGGCCCTCGGCCTCTCCGGATTTGCAAAACTCGCTGAAGCGGGCGGTGAATCTGCCCTGCCTCCCTACCTACGCATTGCTTCGGACGGGGGCATCCACCTCGGAGTACCAAGTGCCGAGATGGGACAGGGCACCCACACCACGCTGGCCATGCTGCTGGCCGAGGAACTGGAAGTGGAGATGTCTCAAATCCACCACATCGAAACCCTCCACCATCCGGACTTCAAGCACCCAACTTTCAGGGAGTGGACCAATTCCGCAGCAAATTTTCAAATAACTGGGGGCAGCGTTTCGATTCGAGCCTGGCACCTCCCCTTCCGGAAATTAGGTGCAACGGCACGGGAACTGTTACGAACTGCTGCCACCCGCCAGTGGAACGTGCCCGTGGCCGAGTGCCGAGCCGTGAACGGACGCATCGAGCATTCAGGCACTGGACGCAGCTTGGGCTACGGTGAACTGGCCGGATCCGCCTCGCGGCTGACTCCTCCGGAAAACCCGCCCTTGAAATCCCCGGAGCAATTCCGACTCTTGGGCAGAGCCATCCCCCGCTGGGACACCCCGGTGAAGGTCAACGGCACCGCCGTTTTCGGCACGGACGTGGATTTGCCGGGGATGCTCTACGGCACGGTCAAGCATTGCGTGGTTTGTGGAGAGAAACTCACCGGAGTGGATGACACCAGGGCCAAGGCGGTTCCGGGCGTGATCGCCATCATCCCGCTGGAGGATCAGGCGGTCGTGGTCGCCGACTCCACCTGGGCCGCCATGCAGGGGGCCCAGGTGCTGACCCTGCACACCACTGGAGGTTACTCCGACTTGAGCGACGAAAGCATCGCCCGGCAGTTCCGGTCCGACCTCGCCAAAGCGGGAGTGCCCGTCGCCCATCGTGGTGATCCCGCCACGGCCATGGGCAAGGCCGCGCAGGTGCTGGAACTAGAGTATGAAGCTCCCATGCAGGCCCATGCGGCCATGGAACCGCTTTGTGCGACGGCAAGTGTGACTCCGGAAGGGTGTGAGGTCTGGGCTCCCACTCAATCGTCTGATTTTGCCATGATGATGGCCATGGGGGTGACGGAACTGCCTCCAGAGAAAATCAAGGTCCACACGACCTACCTCGGAGGTGGGTTTGGACGAAAAGTAGAGTACGATTTCATTACTGCTCCGCTGGTGGCCTCCATGGTTTTGGGAAAACCGGTGAAGATCACATGGACACGTGAGGAAGACACCCGTCACGATTTTTATCGTCCTCCCTTTCTGATCCACATGCAGTTCGGTTTGGATGTCCACGACATGCCGCAAGGACTGAGAGCCAAACTGGTTGGGCCAGCAGTCAGCAGACGCTGGCAAATGCCTCCGCCTTGGCTTGAAGAAAACGGGTATGACTGGGTCGTCACCATTGGCATGTTTGATGGCTACAATTTGCCAAATCGCACACCTGATTTGTCGAAGGCTTATGCCATTCCCAACCTCCAAGTGGACTTTGTGCCCTCTGACATTCAAGTTCCCACGGGAGCTTGGCGTTCCATTGGAACCTCTCACAACACATTTGCTCTGGAGAGTGGTCTCGATGAAGTGGCGCACGCAGGTGGTCATGATCCCTTTGAACTCAGAAGAAAACTTCTGACCCACAATCCAAGAGCCCTGGCAGTGCTGGATCGGGCCGCAGAGCTTGCAAGCTGGGGCAAGCCTCCGGAGGGGAGGTTTCAGGGTATGGGCTACACGGATTACCTTGAAACTTATCAAGTGCAGGTGGCCGAGATTTCCGTGAGCAAGCGTGGCAAGATCACGGTTCACAAAATCACCTGCGTGGCCGACTGCGGACAGGTCTTCAATCCACGCATTGCCAAGCGGCAACTGGAAGGTGGAATTCTTTACGGATTGACCGCCACGCTGAAGGGCGAGATCAACGTGCAGAATGGGCAGATCGTGCAGAGCAACTTTGACGATTACCCGATGCTCAAGCTCAAGGACACTCCGGAGATCAACGTACATCTGCTGGAGAACCATGAGGCTCCGGGTGGACTTGGAGAAGCCGGGACCCCGCTAATCGGTCCGGCGGTGGCTAATGCGGTCTTCGCCGCCACAGGCAAGCGGGTGCGCAGGTTGCCCATCCGCCCCAAGGATTTGGTGTGAATTAAACCCAAACCAAGGAGGTCAAAATGACCGAACTAAGCATAAACGGACAGCAACACCGCTTGGAGCTAGAACCGGAAACGCCTTTGCTCTGGGCGATCCGGGACACGGTCGGCCTGACCGGGACCAAGTTCGGTTGCGGCATCCAGCAATGCGGCACCTGCACGGTGCTGATCGGGAAACGTTCGGTGCGATCCTGCGGCATCACCGTGGGCGAGGTCGCTGGTAAGGAAATCACCACCATCGAAGGTCTTTCCGGGGACAGCCGCCATCCGGTGCAGCTTGCGTGGGTCGAGGAACAGGTTCCTCAGTGCGGCTACTGCCAGTCCGGACAGATTATGGCGGCGGTCTCACTGCTTGAACGCAACCCCAATCCCACGGACAAAGAGATTGACCGGGGCATGCTCAACCTCTGCCGCTGTGGGACATATCCAAGAATTAAGAAAGCTATCCGAAGAGCTGGACAAATGATGGAGAAACAAAATGCCTAATCAAAACATGAGTCGAAGAACGTTTCTTAAGGTCACAACCATTGCTGGGACAGGTATGTTGGTGGGCTGTAGCTATCAATCCAATCCCAATCTTAGCACTCCATCAGCAAAATCGGAGGATTTGGGGCTGTTCATCCGAGTCTCGAAGGACAACAGCATCACCATCATCAGCCCCACTTCGGAAATGGGGCAAGGCACTCATACGGCCCATGCCATGATCATCGCCGATGAGCTTGAAGCAGACTGGAAAAACATCAATGTGGTCACCACTCACACTATCCGTTCTGAATACAACACAAGTTCATCTGTCTCCACAGGTGGCAACCGTGGAATTAGGCTGTGGTGGGATCGGCTTGCAGAAATTGGAGCGGGAACCCGTGAAATTCTTATTGAGGCAGGCGCACAAAAAATGGGGGTTCCAGTCAAGGAATGTGAAGCTCAAAACGGATATGTCCTCCATCGGCCAAGCGGACGCAAGTTGAGTTATGGACAGCTTGCCGAAGCCGCCTCCAAACTCAAGCCGCCCTCAAGCCCGAAGCTGAAATCCAAAGACCGGTACCGTTTTGTTGGAAAACCCATGCCCCGACTGGATATTCCGGCAAAGGTCAACGGCAGCGCAGTTTATGGAACCGATGTCCGCCTTCCGGGAATGCTTTATGCGGCGGTCAGCCAGTCCCCTGTTTTCGGCGGTGAAGTCAAGGCATTCGACAAGACGGCTACAATGGCGGTGAAGGGAGTGGAGGCCGTCGTGCCGATCACCCACGGGATGTCCGTTGTCGCGGACTCCACCTGGCACGCCCAAAAAGGACTGGAAGCCCTGAAGGTGGAATTCGAGGGAGGAAGGACTGTCGGTTTAGACAGTGCAGGTATAGACCGTCGTTTCCGGACATCTTTGGAGGAAATGGGAAAGACTGAACTGCAAGGAGAAAAGGCTCTCGATCTGGAATATGAAATTCAGTTTTTAAGTCATGCCGCCCTGGAACCCATGAATTGTACCGCTTCGGTCTCCGACAATTCCTGCGAAGTATGGGCCCCCTTTCAGTTTCAGACCAGTGCCTTGGACAAAATCAAGGACATGACGGGCCTCTCTGAAGATCAGATCAAGGTTCACACAACTTATGTGGGAGGCGGTTTTGGGGGACGGTTTAGAATGTGGGGAGAAGATTTTGTGGAACAAGCCGTAACTCTCTCGAAGGAGTTAGGAAAACCTGTGCAAGTTATGTGGTCCCGTGAAGAGGACATCCAGCACGATTACTACCACCCCGCCAGCAGAAGTCGCTTCCAGATCAGTCTTGGGAAAGATGGCCTGCCTTTGCAGTGGGAAAACCAACAAGCCGCAGGATCACAATGGGTTCAAAATGACAAATTATTGCAATTACTCGATTTGAATCCTCTCGCTTATGCCAGTAGCGCACATTCCGGTTTGTCCAGTATGTTAGCTTCAACGTTTGCTCCAAAGTTCAAACCTCACTATGACATTGAAGGAGTTGATTTTGAACAAACAGTGGTTGACCTTGAGATTCCGTTAGGATGGTGGCGTTCCTTCATGTTTCAGAATACTTTTTTCCTTGAAAGCGCGATTGATGAATCCGCCCACCTTGCGGGAGCCGATCCCTTTGAGTATCGGATGAAACTACTGAGGAACAGCCCAAGGTTCAAAAAGGCTTTGGAGCTTGTCGCAGAGGATGCGAACTGGGGCAGTCCGCTTCCCGAAGGGCATGGCAGGGGCATGGCGATTTGCAACTTTTCGGGAAGTGTCTGCGCAGAAGTCGCCGAGGTGTCCGTGGACAAGCGGGGCAAGCCGGTGGTTCACCGCGTGGATTGCGCCATTGATGTGGGCAGGCATGTGAATCCGGACACCTTGAAAGCTCAGGTTGAAGGATGTGTCATTTGGGGCATCTCGATTGCGACCAAAGAGGAAATCACCTTCAAGGACGGGAGAGTCGAGCAGAGCAACTTTGACGACTACCGGATGGCCCGGTTGCGGGATGCTCCGATCGTCAATGTCCGAGTTATTAACAGCGAACACGGCCCGTTTGGCGGGGATGCCGGACTGCCCTTCGTAGGTCACACGCTCGACTACATCCGATTCGGCTCGGATTTCAGTCGAGAGCGCTACGACCGTCTGGGTTCGGTGTCGTGGATGGGCGCGTTCGGCACCAAGATGGTGGTCATCGCCGGCCCGGACG
>QOAX01000008.1 GCA_003972865.1 Verrucomicrobiota bacterium
CCAAGCCGGCGACGTTGAACGGCTCGATTGTTTTTCGAACCTTGGCCAGCACTTCCTCGCGCTTGGCCAAGCGGACGACCGACTCACAAATCCCACGAGTCGCCGGCCCGAATTCCGGGTGGTCGCACAGTAAAAACGACTCGGCCAACTCCGGCTTGGCCAGGCGGTGCGCCGTCTCCGAGTAACTCATCGCGGCGAAATAGAGTTGTGCCAGCACCGCGAACAATTCGAAGTCGTCCATGCTCGCGTATAGCGCGCCGACCAGCCGCGAGACTTGGCCAAGCTCGGCCAGTGTTCGACGCTCGTACTCGGCCGGGTCGATCTCACCGCCGAGCAGCTTGGCCAGGCGCTGTATGCCGAGCAGCGTCAGCGGGAACCCGGTCGACAATAGCGGATCCACAAACCCGGCCGCCGATGGGAGCATGGCCCAGCGCGAGCCGGTGATTTGCCCGCTACCAAACGACAGCTCCGGCGCGAACACAAATCCGCCCACCGGCTCGGCGACGGCGAACTGTTCCGCCAGCGACGGCAGCTTGGCCAAAAGCCGTTGCCAGCCGACTTCGCCCCCGGCCAAACCCAGTTCATCGGCTCGCTGCCGCGTTGCTGCCACCCCGGCGCTGGTGATGCCGTTGTTGAATCTCAGCACCCAAACCCAGCCACCGTCGAATACGTGATGCACCGCCGCGTCCTCCACCGGATACGGCGCGCCGCCCGCGCTTGGCCAAGCGCCGACGTTGTTGAAATGCGCGAACAACCCGCTTGTCGCCGGCATCAGCGGCAGTTCGCGGTTGGCCAAGCCAAGCGTGCGGTGCAGCCAACCGCGCGGCCCGGTGGCATCGATCACGAAGCCGGCGTGGAACCGCACCGACCCGGCGTTTCGCCGGCCGGAAAGCGTCACGCCGTCCGGCCGCTCGTCGAAACTCGTCAGCTCGGTTTGGTCGAAATACTCGACGCCGAGCCGCTGCGCCTCGTTGGCCAAGTGCTCGTCGAAGTCGGCACGAAACCAGTGCGTGTCGGCGACCTCATCGCGCGGGCTGGCGGCGACGAGCAGTTGGTTTCGCCGCTGCTCATCGTCGCTGAAAGCTTGGCCAAGCGTGTGATGAAAAAAGGAAAAACCGCGCTTGAGGCCGCAGCCGATTTCCGGGTGCTCGCGCTGCCACTCGCCCCAGCGGCGGAAGGGCAAAAGCTGCGGGAGATCGTGTTGCCCGGCGAGTTGCTGCAACAGCAAATTGGCCAGCGGCGTGGACGACTCGCCGATGGCGAAGCGAGGATGCCTGCCCCGCTCGATCAACACGACCGAGCGACCCAGCCGCCTGGCCACCATCGCCATCAGCGACCCGCCAAAACCAGCGCCGACGATCGCAATGTCCGCCCGGTGTTCCATTTAATCCGCTGCGGCGTCGAGGTGGATTCTTGGCAGGCGACTGCGCCAAGCGGTCAGCACCTCGTACGATACAGTGCCCTTCCATGCGGCGAGATCGTGCGCGGTGATTTCGCAATCACCCTGCCGGCCCATCAGCACGACCTCATCCCACGCGGCCGCCTCGGGGATGTCGGTCAAGTCCACCATCGTCGAGTCCATCGCGTTCGCGCCGATGATCGGGGCTCGTTTGCCGTGCACCAGGACATGGCCCTCGTTGCGCACGCGCGGGTAGCCGTCGCCGTAGCCAAGCGGCAGCACGCCAAGCCGCCGATCGCCCGGCGCGCGGTAGCGCAGGCCGTAGCCGACGTTGTCGCCCTTGCGAATGTCTCGAACAACGGCGAGCCGCGTTTTCAGCGTGCCGACCGGCTCGATGCCTTCGATGCGCCGACAAACCTGCGACGGAAAAACGCCGAGCGGCAGCAGGCCGATCCGAACCATGTCGAAGTGCGCCTCCGGCAAATCGAGAAAGCCGCCGGAGTTGCAGAGGTGCCGGCAGCCAACGGCCAAGCCGGCCTGCTCGACCGACGCGCAGGCGGCGCGGAAACGACCGAGCTGCTCGTGTGCGAACGACTTGTCGAGTTCGTCCGACATCGAGAAATGGCTGAACATGCCGTCGAGTTGCAGCCCCGGCAGCGTGGCGATTTTTTCGACCAAGCCAAGCGCAACATCCCAGCGCGCACCGTAGCGGCCCATGCCGGTGTCGATCTTTGCGTGGACGCGCAGATGCTGTTCCCGCGCTTGGGCCAAGCGGCTTGCCGCCTCGGCGATCGGCGCGTTGCCGATGGCCAGCGTGAGGCCAAGCTCGAGGCAGGCCGGCAGCTCCGATTCCATCCGCTCGCCCATCAGTAGCACCGGCGCGGTGATGCCGGCGTCGCGCAGCTCGGCCGCCTCGTCGAGGTTGCTGACGAGCAGGCTCTCCGCCCCTTGGTCAAGCGCGACACGGGCGACCTCGACCGCGCCGTGGCCGTACGCGGCATCCTTCACCACCGAGCCGATGGCCAGGCCATCCGGCGCGTCGGCGCGGATGAGCCGAAAGTTTTCAGCCAGTTGGCCAAGGTTCACTTCCAGCCACGCGGGACGCGTGGGTCGGTTGTTCGATTGTCCGATGGTGTCACTCATTGCCGGGTGGCCAAAGGCTCTCGCCGATATCGGGCCGAAAATAGCTGCCGAGGCATCGGATTTTTCGGATGTTTTCATTGGCAACAGCGAGAGCCGCCGACACGGCGGGGCCGAACGCCACCACGTCGGCGACCCGGTGGCCGGTCGCCAGCAGACCGCCTCCGTCGTCGAACGCGACCTCGTTCCACCACACGTCGCAGGCCAGCTCGCCCTCGAACGTGACCGGCACGCTCGGCCCCTCGAGTTGCACGAACGGATAACCGTAGCCAGCCAGCGTCATCGACGCGCCGAACTCGTGCCCGGCGCGGAAACGCACCTCCGGCGACTCGCCGCTGGCCAGACGCATCAGCGTGGCGACCGGGTTCTCGAGCATGCGCAAAATCATCGGCGTGGCGGTGATGCCAAGGCGGATGTTGTACTCGATCGCGTGCCATTGGCCGTCGCGAAAAATGCCGGTCGCCTGTATCGGCCCGGTGTAGCCGGTCTCGACAAACCACGGCTTGAACGGATGCAGCAGCGCCTTGGCGAGGCCGTATTGGTCGCCGGGATCGGCCTGCGCCAAGCCGCCCATCGGCGCGCCCGCGACGATCCCCATGTTGCCGGCGTGGGCGCGTTTGTATTCCTGATTCGTCACGAGCGAGTGCACTTCGCCGTTGGCCACGAGCGCGATGTGACCGGCCTCGCGGCGGCCAAGGTATTCCTGCAGGAAAACGCCCTCGGCGTAGTTGATGCGCTCGAGCCAGGCGCGGGTGTCGCCGGGGGTCTCGCAGAGGATCGTGTGCACCGGGCTGTTCGGCGAACAGAGCGGGTTCTTGATGACGAAGGCACGCGGCTCGCGGTCGAGAAACTCGAGCGCGTCGAGCCGATTGTGCGCGACGTGCGACGCCGGAAACGGCACGCCGAACCGCTGGCAAAGCTGCCGCGCAAAGTCGCGGTCGCGCTCGATCAGCATCGCGTCGCCGGTCGGCGAAAAAACGGCCGCGCGGCTAGCGAGCAGCGACCCGGTCCAAGTAGCCTTGGCCCAGTCGATCGACATCGGGACAACGAGGTCAGCCGACTGGCGATCAATGAGTTCGGCCAGAGACTCTGCGCTTGCCAAGTCGTGCGTCGGCCCGGCCAAGGTGGGTGCAGCGTGGGCGTAGTTTCGCGTCAGCGCACACGACACTTCTGCGCCGTCGTCGCTGAGAATCTGCATCACCGCCTGTGCAAACCCGCCGACGCCGAGTACCATGATGTGCGGCTGCCTGTCCACTCCGTCGGGTCAAGTTAGCAGAAAGCCGTACACGCTCCAAAGTGAATGCGCGTTGCGCTTGGCCAGGCGGGGCGATAGCGTCGGCGGCCGCATGATTCAACTGACTCCCGCTGGTGTTTTTGCCTCCCTTTTTTTGTTCGTGCTCGCGCTTGGCCAAGCGGCCGGAGCGGAGGCCAACCGCAACGTGAATCTGCGGGGCGGACTGCAGAATGCGCGCATTCAGTTTGAGCAAAAAAAGACGGGGCGCGTGGCGTTCATCGGCGGATCGATCACGCAGATGAACGGTTACCGGCCGATGGTCAGCGATTGGCTGCGGTCGCGGTTCCCCGGGACGCAGTTCGAGTTCATCAACGCCGGGATCTCCTCGACCGACTCGCAGACGGGGGCGTTCCGGCTCGGCGACCATGTGCTGGCCATGGGGCGGATCGACCTGCTGTTTGTTGAGTTCGCGGTGAACGACGATCAGGATGCGCGGCACTCGCGGCGCGGCTGCATTCTCGGCATGGAGGGCATCATCCGGCAGGTACGGCTCAAGCAGCCGTCGTGCGATCTTGTGGTGACGCATTTCGTCAACCCGGCGATGCTCAAGCAGATTCAGTCCGGCAAAATGCCGCCATCGATCGAGGCGCACGAGGACGTGCTCAAGCATTACAACGTGTCGTCGGTGTATCTCGCGCGGGAGGTGGCCGATCGCATCGCTGCCAGTAAACTAACATGGGCGCAGTACGGCGGCACGCACCCGAAGCGCGCCGGCAACGCGGTGGCGAGTGAGCTGATCGGCGAGTTGCTGGGCCGCCGCTGGGCCAAGCCGCTGCCGGCGAACGTGGGCAAGAGCGCGGTGCTGCTCCCAGCCAAGCCGCTCGACTCGGGGAGCTTTTTCGACGGCCACTTCCTGTTGCCCAGCTTGGCCAAGCGCGGCAACTGGGATTGGCATGTGCCGGAGTGGAAGAAAATCCCGGGGAGTTTCCGTGAAACGTTTGCCGGGCTGAGGCTGCTCTGCGGCGGGCGGGCAAGCGGCGGGGTGTCGTTTGAATTCGAGGGCCGGGCCGTCGGGGCCTACGTGCTGGCCGGGCCGGATGCGGGGGTGCTGGAGGTCAGCATCGATGGCGGGGAATTCAAGCCCGCAAACCTCTACCATCACTACAGCCGAGGGCTGCATTATCCGCGCACGGTGATGTTCGCCACCGACCTCGAACCGGGCAAACACTCGGTCAAACTCCGCCTGGCCAGGCCACCCGGCGATGGGGCCAGGGGGACGGCGGCGCGCATCCTGCAATTTGCGGTCAATTAGCCGAAAATATCCGCTTTATTCGCTTGCAGGGTTCAGCGGGAAGTGCCACGTTTTCCGCGTGAAACTATCGCTTAAATCCAGGGAAAGGCGTGCCTTCACGCTGATTGAACTGCTGGTGGTGATAGCAATTATTGCCATCCTCGCGGCGCTGCTACTGCCCGCCCTTGGCAAAGCCAAGCAGACCGCCACCGGCATCGCCTGCATGAACAACAACCGGCAGTTGATGGTAGCATGGAATATGTTCGCTTCAGACAATCAAGGAAAGGTATGCTATGCTAGCGCATACCACCCGGAACCCACAGTAAAGTTTGCTTGGGCAGTTGGAGGCTCGCCCATCAGCTCAAGTGATAATTACATCTCAAAAGGTGTCATATTTAAATATGTGGGTAAATCCGATGATGTGTTCCGCTGCCCAGCTGACACTTTTCTGAACAAAGGTAGTAAGGGCAACCTTGTCCGGCATGACCGTAGCTACAGTATGAACATCTTTATGGGCGGCTGGTCCGGCTGGGCCTTCTGGGGAGATCAAGATTGGAAGGTATATCATAAACTCGATGAAATCGAGGATCCCTCTGGACGCTTCGTGCTATTGGACATGCGGCCCAACAGTATCAATGCAGGCAACTATCGGGTTGACATGTCTGGCTATCCGGACAAGCAGAATTTACACCGCTTCTGGCAAGATTTCCCGGGTATTTACCACAATGACGCCACGATGTTCTCCTTTGCCGACGGCCACTGCGAAAAAAAACGCTGGCTGGACGAACGCACGAAAAATCCCCCCGAGAATGCAGATGGGACAATCCCAAACCGGATTATCACGACGCCGAACAACAAGGACGTTTACTGGATGCAGGAGCGAACAACCCGAAGGGAAAATCCCAAAAGGAAATACGAGGGGCCAGGTTATGCCTACACCGCAAGACTGGCCGGCTGGAAACATCATGGTTATTGGCCTAACGAATAGAGCGAACGCCCTTCACCAAGCGCGCTGTTTGACCGACCACGGCGAACGGCCAAATTTAATGCGCAAGTGAGAAAAGCATTCACGCTGATTGAGCTGCTGGTGGTGATCGCGATCATCGCCATCCTCGCGGCGCTACTCCTCCCGGCCCTGGCCAAGGCCAAGGCGGCCGGCACATCGGCGGCCTGCCTGAACAACAACCGCCAGTTGCTCATCGCGTGGCATAATTTCTCCGGCGACAATGATGAACACATCATCTATGCCAGCGCGTGGTACTATCCCGGCTTCGTTTATCCTGAAAACCTGAAGTACGAGCCCACCGCCGATTTCTCCTACTGCGCCTCGCAATATCTCGGGGCGAACATGCCGCCGAAGGATTGGCTGGAGATTTCTGTGCTGTACCCGTACGCCGGCAGGAGCCGGGATGTATTCCACTGCCCCGAGGACAAGCATTACGGCGTGGCCAAGGAAAAGGGGTGGCCCGAGCGGGTCCGCTCCTACAGCATCAACATCTACGCCGGCGGGTGGTCGGGATGGCCGTTTTTCGGCGATCAAATGTGGAGGATTTACCGCCAGCAGTCCGACTTCCGCGAGCCGTCGAAGCGGTTCGTCCTCATGGACATGGACGACGAAAGCATCAACGCCGGCAACTACCGCGTGGACATGGCCGGCTGGCCCAACAAGCCGAACCTCTATCGCTTCCGCCAGGACTGGCCGGCCTCGTGGCACAACAACGGCTGCACCATCTCCTTCGCCGACGGGCACGCCGAGCGGAAGAAATGGCTGCACAGCGACACGCTAAAAACAAGCATTGACCCCCATGCGGGCTCGGGCGTTGCCACCAGCCCCGGCAACCCGGACATCGCCTGGATGCAGGAACGCGCCACCCGGCCCGAACCGGGCTGGGAAAATCAAGGCTGGGCGAGGCAGTGGACCGGAGCCATGCACCTCCGCCCCTGGCAATGGTGGGGCTATTGGCGCATGCCCGGCGAAATCAGTGCGGACAGGCTGAGCCCAACACCCAACTACGCCAACTGACCGCGCGACCGTCATCCTGCTGGACTGGCACCGGTTTTCTGTCAGACTTGTCTCGCCATGACCATTAAGCCATTCCATTCAACCGGGTTGAAACTTGCCACGACGCTCGTGGCCGGTTTTCTTTTTCACCACACCGCAGGTGCCGCCGAGCCCAACCAAACGAAGGAGAGTTTCTCCGCTGAGGTCACCAAGACATTCGCCTACAAATACCTCAAGTATCTGCCCGATGGGTATGACGGCAAAAAGAAATTTCCGCTGCTGCTGTTCCTGCACGGCGCGGGCGAGCGGGGCGACAACCTCGAACTGGTCACCAAGCACGGTCCCCCCAAACTCATCAAGAAAGGCAAAAAATTCCCATTCATCGTCATCTCCCCACAGTGCCTCAAGGGCAGTTGGTGGAATGCCGAGGGGCTGGACGCGCTGCTTGATGAATTCATCGGCAAGCACGCCGTGGACGAGTCCCGCATCTACTGCACCGGCCTGAGCATGGGTGGCTACGGCACTTGGGCTCTTGGTGGACAAAACCCGAAACGCTTCGCAGCACTGGCCCCAATCTGCGGCGGCGGTAACCGCACAGACGCCCGACGAATCGGAAAAAAACCGGTGTGGGTGTTTCACGGTGCCAAGGACAGAACCGTGCCACTGGAAGAATCCCAGCGTATGATGGACGCCTTGAAGCGGCGCGGCGGCAAGCCAAAGTTCACCATCTACCCCGAGGCCGGCCATGACTCATGGACCAAGTCGTACGACAATCCCAAGCTGTATGAGTGGTTCCTCTCACACAAAATCGAATAACGCCCGAGCAGGCACCGG
>QOAX01000236.1 GCA_003972865.1 Verrucomicrobiota bacterium
TCCCGCAAAAATATTTCCGTAGAGCCGGAAGGTGAGCGCCACCGGTCGGACACCGATCGAGACAATCTCAATGACTCCCACGCAAATGAAAACCACGACGAGGAAGATCCCGAAAAAGCCTGAGCCGTGTCCCTTCACGTCGAAGAGATGCCCCACGAAACCGCGCGGTCCAATTTCCTTGAGGCTCCAGTACAGCCACAGCACCATGAAGATGGCGGCCATCGCCAGAGTCATGTTCAAGTCGGCGTTCACGCCGCGCAACAGTGGGTTCGAAATATGTTCGTTGTGATGCCCCGGTTCCGCCCATCCAATCGTGCCCAGCCCCGGAAGCAGGCCAACCCAGTTTGAAAACAGGATGAAAATGAAAATGGTGGCGAAGAACCAGAAGGTCTTTTTCACCATGTGCTCCCCCAGCACACCCTTGAAAAAGTCGTAAAGGCTTTCCACCAGCCACTCGACGAAATTCTGCAGGCCGCTCGGAATCATCTTCGCCTTACGGGTGGCCAACTGCGCCACCAGGATGATTCCGGCTGCCACGATGAACATCACCACCATCGAGTTGGTGATTGCCAACGGGCCGACTTTGCCGGTCTCTGCGTTGCCTCCGATTCCGTAGAACAGAACCGGCGCGGGCTTGGGCAGGCTGTGGTGCTCAGCCTTGTGGGCATCCCCGTGGGCTGCCGCCTCGTGGGGATCTGCGGCATTGGTTGCCTCTTCCGCTCCGACCAGGGCCGGGAACGGCAGGGCTGCGATCAATGTTATGACGAGTAAAAGGCGGCGAAAAATCATCCAGAAACTGTGGATTGGCTGCTCACTCACCCTAGGGAGGCGAGCCGCTTCCTGAAAAGCGGAACGGCTTTATGCCAAAAAAACGGCAAGACACAACCATTTTGTTGGAAGAAAATGCGTTTTGACAAAAAAAAACCGAACGGAGGCCAAGCGCTTGGCCAAGCGGGGCTATTTTAGGCGGCTTGGGTTCAGCGGCTTGAGGTCTTTTGGTACGAATTGGCCGTTCTTCCGGATCAGCACATCGTCGAACCAAACCTCACCCCCCCCGTACTCCGGGCGCTGGATCAAAACCATGTCCCAGTGTACCGCCGAGCGGTTGCCGTTGTCGCACTCCTCGTACGCTTGGCCCGGCGTAAAGTGCAGCGAGCCGGCAATTTTCTCGTCGAACAAAATATCGCACATCGGCTCCTTGATGTACGGGTTGAAACCAAGCGAGAACTCGCCGACGTAGCGCGCACCAGGATCGGTGTCCAGAATCTCATTGAGCCGCTTGGTGTCGCTCGCCGTGGCATCGACGATTTTGCCGTTCTTGAACTCGAGCCGGACATTCTCGAACCGTGTGCCGGCGTAGAGGGAGGGGGTGTTGTACTGCAGCACGCCGTTCACCGACTTTTTCACCGGGCAGGAGAACACCTCGCCGTCGGGGATGTTGCGGTCGCCGGCGCAGCCCACCGCGCCAAGTCCCTCGATGCTGAACGACAGGTCGGTGCCGGGCGCGGAGATGCGGATCTTGTCGGCCCTGGCCATGCGCCGGATGAGCGGCTTTTGCGCCTTGGCCATCCTGGCGTAGTCCATCGTGCAGACACGGAAGAAAAAATCCTCGAACGCCTCGGTGCTCATGCCGGCGCCCTGGGCCATCGCGCCGTTTGGCCAACGGATCACCACCCAGCGGGTTTTGTTGACGCGATAGTTTAGCACCGGCCGCAGCGTGCGCGAGTACATCGACAGGTTGTCGGACGGGATGTCGGAGTTCTCTGTCGCGTTGTGTGCGCCGCGGACGGCGACATAGGCGTCGCACTTTTTCATTCTGCTCAACTCGATGTTGCGGATAGTTTTCACGTGTTTTTCATCGGTATCCATCAGCATCTCGCGAATGACGCGGCTGGAACGGGTCTCGACCAAGGGAGTGGCACCGCGCCTGCGGGCGGCGCGGACGAGTTCCACGGCAAACGCATCGGGCGTATCGGTGACATCGAAAAGAACGGTGTCGCCCCTCTTCAATGCGGTCGAGTAACCGGTGAGGACTTCGGCGAGCTTTTTGTAACGAGGATCGGACATATCGCTGCGGCAACAGTTACCACAGCCCCCGGCCGGTTGAACGAAAAAATGGCGCTTGGCTCATTTCGACCGTTCCAGTTCCGCTTGGCCAAGTGGGGCTGGCGAGCAAGACAGGACCCACGTGGAGACTACGTCTGCCGACACCGAATCACCTTCGCCCGTACCCGAACCAACGCTGTCGATTGACCCTGAACCGGATAGGGCCGAGGCTACAACGCCGGAAGTAAGTGAAACTGGGAAAGAAGCCGTCGGTTGCAATCCAAGTTGTGTGCGAGGCCTGCTTTGGCGATAACGCGCTTGATTACGAGTCCGAGCGTACCTTTGCGGAACGTTTCAGCGGCCGGGCCATTCGCTGGCGGGGCGTGCTCAAGTCTGTGGAAACATTCAGCTACGACCACGTGTTTGGGAACGAACGAGGCTTTCGTGCCATACTGGACATTTACGAAATCAGTGAGCGCTTCGGCAAGCGGCCCGTTCAGGCGGTGGTGTTGATGTCTCCCGAACAGGCGGAGGAATGGAAAACCGACTTGAATGCGGAACGCGAGTTCACCGGTGTCCTTACCGCGCTCAAACCTTACAGCCGCAAACTCTATGTGAAACGGCCTTCGTCGGAACCGGCCAAGTGAATGTACTCTGATTCGGGAAGTGCGGCTCAGCCATGTCGCTGCGGCAACAGTCACCACAGCCCCAAACCGGTTGAACGAAAAAACACGCTGGCCGTTCAGGTGAGGATGTCGTGGATGACCTCGCCGTAGATATCCGTCAGGCGGAAATCACGCCCGGCGTATTGATACGTCAGTCGTTTGTGATCGAGCCCGAACAGATGCAGGATCGTGGCGTGCAGGTCGTGGAAGTGAACGCGGTTTTCCGTTGAGTAGTAACCGTGATCATCCGTACTGCCGTAAGCAATGCCTGATCTGACGCCTGCGCCGGCGAGGAAAAAAGTCATCGCGTGCGGATTGTGATCACGGCCATCCGAACCTTGGCCAACCGGCGTGCGACCAAATTCCGTTCCCCAAAGCACCAACGTGTCATCGAGCAACCCGCGCGACTTTAAATCGGTGAGCAGCCCGGCGATCGGTTTGTCGACTTTGCCGGCAACCTCACGATGATTTTTTTTCAAATCACCGTGAGCGTCCCAGTAACCTTGGCTGCATTGGACAAAGCGCACACCTGCCTCGGAGTAGCGGCGTGCCATGAGGCATTGGCGTCCAAAGTCGCGCGTTTTCGGATCGTCCAAGCCGTAAAGTTTTTTGGTGGCTTCGGATTCGTTATCGATGTTTTGAATCTCAGGCGCAGCCGCCTGCATGCGGTATGCGAGTTCAAATGAATTAATTCGGGCCTCCAGTTTGTCGTCGTGCCCACGCTCGCTGAGATGCTCCTGGTTAATTTGCGCCAGCAGATCGAGTTCACGGCGTTGTTGGGCTAACGGTTTGCCGTGTTTGTCGATGAACGGAATTTTGGCCTTATCAATCGGGGTGGCTTTGGTCCCTATCTGTGTTCCGTGAAAGTGTGAAGGTAGAAAAGCGGATGACCATGCGTTCATTCCACCGTGTGTGCCGGTGGGCTTGAACGTGATGTAGCCGGGTAGGTTTTGGTTTTCGAATCCCAAACCATAGTTGAGCCACGAGCCCATCGACGGGCGGATAAAAGTGTCTGAACCGGTGTGAAGTTCAAGCAGAGCTGAGCCGTGACGAGAATTCGAGCCGTACATCGACTTTATGAAACAAAGTTCATCTGACATTGAGGCAATATGCGGGAAGATATCAGAAGCCCATTGGCCGCATTGGCCGTACTGTTTGAAACTGTAAGGTGATGCAATAAGGTTGCCTGTGGCGCTGGAAACAATGCGCGGTTTTTTGCCGGGATATGGCTTGCCAGTATCGCGCTGGAGAGCTGGGCGGTAGTCAAACGTATCGACCTGTGAAACACCGCCATGCATGAATAGAAAGATGATCCGCTTGGCTTTTGCGGGAAAATGAGGGGCGCGCTGGGCGAGCGGGTTTTCCGGCGATACAGCCTTGGCTTCCTCACCAAGCAAACCGGCAAGAGCCAACGCACCAAAACCGGTACTCGACTTCTGGAGCATCTCCCGTCGAGTCATCGGCAGGGCATCAAAACCGCTGCAATATTTACCTCGTTCGCTCACTCGAAAAACAGTACGAACAGGATGCTATTCTTGTTCGATAAAAACACGACTAAAAAATCAGTCCAAAAACATGAATTCATTTGATGAAAACAGCACTTGGGCAAAACTCTTCCAGGCTTGCGCTTTGGCCTTGGTGGCATCGTCGCCGGCTTGGTCAAGAGCGTGTTCGGCAAAGTCGACTGCACGCCTGGTTTCGGCGGCGCTTGGTTTGCGGTGTAAAATAGCTGCGTAAATCTGATTTGCTGATTCGGCAAAATCGAGAGCTTTCGCAGCACGCTTGGCCAGGCGCTCACTGGCCTTGGCCACGAGATCGTGGTTCATCATGAACAACGCCTGCGCTGCGCCGACTGTGCTGCTGCGCTGGCCTTGGATAACGGCGGGATCACCAAAGTCGAATGCCTGCAGTACGTCAAATGTGCCACTACGAATCACCGGCAAATAGACCGTGCGACTGGAGCCGTAAAAGTACGGGTGATTATTTTGCGAAACGTACTGGCGCGGATCGTACGTCATCAATTGCCCCTTCATTCCCCAGTCGATCGAACCGCCAGTAAAGAGAAGTGAGTCACGAACTTCCTCGGCATAAAGGCGTCGACGATTAAAGCGCCACCAAAGTTTGTTGCCCGGATCCACCGCATAGGCCTGCCCATTGTGTTGCGAGCTCATTTGGTAGGCAGCGGAATTCATGATAATACGGTGCATCTTTTTGATCGACCAACCGTTGTCGACAAATCGCATCGTCAACCAGTCGAGCAGCTTCGGGTGAGTTGGGCGTAGGCCGAGTTTGCCGAAGTTATCCGGAGTGCGGACGATTCCTTCGCCGAAATGCCAGAGCCAAATTCGGTTTGCCATCACCCGGGCTGTGAGTGGGTTTTCGTTTGATGTGAGCCATTCGGCAAAGCCTGCCCGACCGCTGGCATTCCTGGAAGGGGTTGTAGTTTGTTTGCTGGTTACAACACGCAGGTAACCGCGTGGCGCAAGTTCGCCTTGTGTCATGTAATCGCCACGAAGGTGAACCTTTAAGTCCTCGGCCTTTCCCTCCTTTACCGCCATCGCTTTTGGCACTTTGGGATGTTTTTTCTCAGTGTCGCTGAGCTGTTTTTGGAGTTGCTTTAGTTCCTTCTGCTCCGTTTTTGGAAAAAGTTTTTCGACGTCCTTTGGCGTTTTGAACGGGCCATTTTTGTCGTGAATCAACGAGTGCAGAGAATCTCTTTCATGAGTTGCAGCAAAACGCGAACGGATATTTTCAATTAGTTTTTCGTCGATTGGCTCGCGTGGGTTTTCGATATATTTACGCCATTCATTGAGAGGCGATTTTTTGTCTTTTGAGATCTGTTTCAGATGTCCAATCCATTGTTGCGTGAAAGTGTTGTGGAGGTGAGCCAAGCCGTCCGCCGCCAGGAGATCAGATTGATCACTGGGCAGAACCAAAAGTTTGTCGATGTGTGGTGTGGGAGTGGCCCAATCGAACTTGAGGACATTTATTCCCGCATCAAGTTGGAAGGTGCCTTCCCAGAACCACTTTTGAGAGTCGGGATACCAAGTGCCGGTGACGCTGTCGGTTGCCATCTCATTGATTAATTTGTTATTAATGCTCAATTTGGCTGGGCGCGAATCGGCAGCAGCGTAGCGCAAATGTAATGAATATTTGCCGGCCTTTTCGATTGGTAAATCGAACTCAACCTGAGTGGGGCCGCTGCTCAGCAAAACACCGATGCCCTTGCCGTAGCCATCGAATGTTTTTAATCCATTCCCTCTAGTAAAATTTTCAGCCTCAATGAGCAGCATGCCCTCGGTTTTTTCTTTCGGTTGCTCTTCGAGTTCTTTGAGGGTGAATTGAATGCGGGCTTCTTTTCGCAGCTTAACCAAAGCACCGATAAGATAATCCGCTGCAACACTGCGCGCTTGAGCGGTGATGGATTTGGCGGACTTGGATTTGAGACTCTCAATTGTCTGCTTTTGTTTTTTTACCTCCTTGTCTACTAGTTCGCGTTTGGCGCGCAAATCTGCTGAGCCAAGTTCCACCTCGTGCCACTGGGCGACAACCTTGTGGTTATCCATCGTGTGGGTGCTTTTGAAGATGCCGGCAAGTGAGTAGTAATCCCGAGTGGGGATCGGATCGAATTTGTGGTCATGGCAACGGGCGCAGCCAATTGTCATTCCCATGAACGCTCGGCCAAGCGTGTCCAGTTGTTCGTCGATGATGTCCATTTCCATTTTTCGACCATCATCTTCAGCAAGCATCTTCGCGCCTACGCTCAGAAACCCTGTTGCAATAAGTCGGGAGTGCCGTAACTCATCCGATTCGTTTTTGCTCAAAGGAAGCAAGTCTCCCGCAATTTGCTCTTGGACAAAGCGATTGTAGGGCTTGTCTTCATTAAACGAATTAATGACATAATTCCTATAGCGAAAGGCGTTGACGTAGGCCAAGTTTTCATCGAGGCCATTGCTGTCTGCGTAACGTGCTACGTCCAGCCAATGACGTCCCCATTTCTCACCGTAGTGTGGAGAGGCGAGCAGGCGTTCTACGGTTTTGCTGAACGCGTTTGGTGATTTGTCGGCTAGGAAGGCTTCGATTTCAGCAACTGTCGGCGGAAGACCGGTCAGGTCGTAGGTGGCCCGGCGAATGAGCGTGCGCCTGTCGGCCGGCGGGGCGGGGCGAAGGCCGTTTTCTTCAAGCTGCGAGAGGATGAAGTAGTCGAGATCCTCCCTTGGCCAAGCGCTGTCGTTGACGGTTGGCAGGGCAGGGTCGCTTGGTTTGCGGAATGACCAAAACTTCCGCGCCTGTTCGAAGTCGATCTCATTCGCCTCGGCCTTGGCTAATGTGCCTCTGCGGGGATCGGGTGCGCCCATCTCGATCCACTGCTTGAAGTCGGCGACGACCGACTTTGACAAGCGGCTCTTGGGCGGCATGACCAGCTCCGAGTCGAGGTACGTGACGGCGCGGTAAAGGTTGCTTTTGTCCGGCTTGCCGGGGACGACCGCCACCAACCCCGACTCGCCCCTGCCGCGTGCGCCTTCGCGCAGGTCGAGCCGCAGCTTGCCCTCGAGCTTCCCGTTTTTCTCCGCCTCGGCCGAGTGGCACTTGTAGCAGTTTTCCACCAGGACTGGCCGGATTTTTTTCTCAAAAAAGTCCAGCCCGTCCTCCACGGCCGCCGATGCTCCCGGCGCGGTCAGCAGGGCAGCCGCAAACGGAAAACAAAGGGCTTTGGCGATGGGATGCAAAACGGGAAAAAGTGCTTGGCAGTCTGGCCGGGTTATTTCTCCACGAACCAGATGTTTCGAAACTGCAGCGGGTTGTCGTGGCCCTGAAGCCTGATTGGGCCAGGCCTGCCCTCAGGACCGCTTCGGCTTCCGGGGCATTTGCTGTCGATCTCAATGTTATTGTGGATGACGATTCCGTTTAGGCGGATGGTCAAGAGTGTGTTTTTGAGCTTTCTGCCATCCTTCACGACGGCGTTGGTGAAATCGACATCGTAGGTCTGCCACTGCAACGGCGGCAGACAGGCATTCACGTCGCTGGCCCGCTTGGTGTAAATGCCACCGCACTCGTTGTTCCGCCCTTGGAGGCCTAACGAGTCCAGCACCTGCACCTCATAATCGTCCACCTGATAAAAGCCGCTGTTGCCCCGGCCCTGGCCGCGGGCCGCCGGCTTGTATGGGAGCAGG
>QOAX01000060.1 GCA_003972865.1 Verrucomicrobiota bacterium
TACTGTTTCTGCCGTGATCGACATGACCGAGATCCAGCCAAGCGCTGCTGCCGGTTTCCGCGTGGAGCGCCGCACTCCGCCGGAGAGGCTTGACGTGCTTTCCCGCGAGATTCTCCAGCTCAAGGACGATCTCAACGCCGTGATCCTCGCGCACAACTACCAGGTGCCGGAGATTCAGGACTTGGCGGATTATGTGGGTGACTCACTTGGCCTTTCACGGCAGGCGGCCGAGACCGATGCGGCCGTCATCGTGTTTTGCGGCGTTCACTTCATGGCGGAGACGGCGAAGATTTTGTCGCCAAAAAAAACCGTCCTGCTGCCGGACCGCGACGCCGGTTGCTCGCTCGAGGAGAGTTGCCCGCCGGACAGATTGCGCGAACTGCAGGCGACAAACCCCAACTTTTACACCATCGCCTACGTCAACTGCAGCGCGGAGGTGAAGGCACTCAGCGACGTGATCTGCACCAGCGGCAACGCCAAAAAAATCGTCGAGGCCGCACCGGCGGATCGCGACCTGTTGTTCGTGCCGGACGAAAATCTCGGAGCGTGGGTGATCGAGCAGACCGGGCGCCCGATGACGTTGTGGCAGGGGAACTGTTACGTGCATGTGGAATGGACGCACGAGAGCATCACGCGGATTCGCCGCGAACACCCCGACGCGCCGCTGGTGGCACACCCCGAGTGCACCAAGGCCGTACGCATGCTCGCCGACGAGGTTTGCTCGACCGAGAAAATGGTTAACTTCTGCCGCGACTCCCGGGCCAAGGCGGTGATCATCGCCACCGAGGTCGGCATGCTGCACCGGCTGCAGAAGGAGTGTCCCGAGAAACAGTTCATCCCGGCGCCGACCGAGAAGTGCGCCTGCAACGAGTGCCGCTTTATGAAAATGAACACACTCGAGAAACTGCACGACTGCATGGCCAACCGCACACCGGAGGTGACACTCGACGCGGCGGTCATCGAGCGCGCCCGGCAGCCGATTGAGCGCATGCTCGAGATTTCCGCGAGGTGACTGGGCGCTTGGCCAAGCGGGTTGCATTTTACGGCCAGCCAGGGTTTAATTCGTCCCGCACATTCTCGACATGAAAAAACGAATCATCAACTGGGTGCTGGCGTTGGTCGCCGGCTTGGCTTGCAACACCGGACAGGCTGCCGATGGCGAAAAAGCCATCAAGCTGTTCGATGGCAAAGACCTGAAAAACTGGACACAGCAAAAGCCCGGCGCCTGGGAGGCGAAGGACGGCGTGCTCGGGCCAAGCACCAAGCCGGGCGGCTACATCTGGAGCAAGCGCAATTACGACAACTTCGAGTTGGAGCTCGACTTCAAGATGTCGAAGCGCTGCAACAGCGGCGTGTTTTTCCGCACCGACCCGAAAAACGCGGTGCAGGGAGGTTTCGAGATCCAGATTTTTGATTCACACGGCAAGGCCAAGGTGGGCAAGCACGACTGCGGTGCGCTGTATGATGCGCTCGCGCCAAGTTCGAATCCGACCAAGCCGGCTGGTGAGTGGAATCACATGAAACTCACCGTCAACGGCGCGTCGGTAAAAGTCGTGCTGAACGGAAAACAGATCGTCGTTGCCGATTTGGATCAATGGACCACCGGACGCAAAAACCCGGACGGCTCCCGCAACAAGTTTCGCACCGCGCTGAAGGACCTGCCGCGCACCGGCAGCATCGGGCTGCAATACCACGGCCACCCGGTCTGGTTCAAAAACATCGTACTCAAGCCGATCTGATTTCCGGTTGCAACGCAGCCACAAAAAAGGCCAAGCCGAACGGCTTGGCCTTTTTGCTGTGAAAGTAAGTTTGGTCAGTCGTCCCGTCCCGCGAAGACGAGCAGGAGGTGCAGGATGGCGACGAAGACGTTGAACAGGCCGGCGAAGAGCATCAGGGAACCGGCGACCGGTTCATCATATTCCGGGTTGTTCAAAACCTGGCTGGTGGCATTCACGAGGATGAACACGCCAAAGATGCCGATCGCCCCGGCAATGATCATGCCAAGGAAGCCGATGTTCAGGAACATGTTCAGGACGATGACACCGATGATGGCGAAGAACATCCCTGCCATCAGGCCGCGCGGCGCGGAGAACTGCACCTTGGTCAGCATCACGGCAGCCGTGACCCCGGCAAACACGATGGCGGTCAGCACCAAGGCGGCCGGGACGATATCCGGTGCGACGACGCTGGCCATGAAGAGTACCGGCGCAAGCACCAGGCCTGCAACCAAACCGTCACCGATCAGCGCAAGCGTGCCCATGACAGGGTTGTGCCGGCAGGCCATGGCCACGTACGGGATGGCGTTGAGGGCGATCATCGCCACAATCCAGCCCATCCAGGTGGAAAAGAACTGAACCAAGGCGGGCGTTCTCGAACCGATGAAGCCGCCCGCAACGGCGGCAATCACGCTCAACGACAGTAGGGCGTAGGTTTTCTTGATGGCGGCGGAACGAGCCTCGTCAAGTTCCGTCGTGCCGAACAGTCCCTGTGTCAGCGGTATGTTGTTCTGCAAAGCACTCATAACTACAGTTAACCTGACACTCGGCGGCATACATTGCAACTACAAAAAAAGTTAAGGATTATAGTCATCTGCAAAGGGGTTGCCTCGGGAATCCGGGGCGGATAGCTTGGCCAAGCGCACTGCCATCATGCAACTTTCACTCTCCGTCCGGATTGCTGAGGAGTTTCACTCCAAGGAGGAGGCGTCGATGCCGCTCGGCGACTTGGCACGCTTGGCCAAGCGCTGCGGTTACGGGGCACTCTGCATGCGTGCGTCTCAAGTGGGGGTGCAATCGCCGCCGGAGATTGTCGAGGCGGCCGCCGATTGCCTGGCCGAAGCCGGCCTGGCCGTGAGCATGGTCACCGGCGATTTCGACACGGTTTACAACAACGACAACGGGCCAAGCGCCCTGAAAAACATCACTCCGTATCTTCACTTGGCCAAGCGGCTGGGTGCGCCGCGGATTCGCGTGGCCCTAAAGCAGGAGTCGGACATCGCACACGCCCGGTGTGCCGCCGACGAGGCGGCCGAGCTCGGCATCCAGCTCGTGCACCAATGCCACACGCTGAGCCTGTTCGAGACAGTCGAGAGCATCGAGCGGACGTTGGCGGCGATCGACCGGCCGAATTACGGCCTGGTTTACGAGCCGGCGAACCTCGAGATTTGCGGGCAGGACTACGGCCAAGCGACGATCGGGCGCTTGGCCAAGTGGATCTTCAATGTCTATCTGCAAAACCAGTTGCTCAAGCCGGACGGCGCGTTGACGCTGCCGACGTGGTGCAACGGCGATGTGTCGTTCGACCTGATCCCGATTCACGCGCCCGGCGGGGTCGATTTCGGGCGGGTGTTTGCCGGGTTGAAGGCGATCGACTACAACGGGACGGTCACCGTGCACCAGTCGGCCCAGCCGGGGGAGACGCCGGAGGAGTCAGCCGGCGGCACGGCCGATTTTTTGCGAAGTTTGATTTGAAATTGCCACAACGGGAGCACTCAACACCATGAAACCAAATCGTCACATCACCTCCGTTATTGCGTTGCTGTTTGCCGCGCAGCTTGCGTCCGCCACTGAGCCGCTGACGCTTGGCCCGGACGGCACTCGGCGCGAGTTGTTTGTCGATGGACATCTGATTGCCAACATGATCGGCGGCGCAAAACTGCATCTGCACAGGCCGGAACCGAAGGAAGTTGTGATGACCACCGATGCGCCGTGGGAGGGCAACACCAGCGCCTACTACACGATCTTTCGCGACGGCGAGTTGTACCGCATGTACTACCGGGCATCCCATTGGGATACCGAGGCGAAAAAGGCGACACACCGCGAGGTGACCTGCTACGCCGAGAGCCGGGACGGCATCCACTGGGTGAAGCCGAAACTTGGCCTGTTCGAGTTCAACGGCTCGAGGGAAAACAACATCGTGGTGGACGGTTTGGGGACGCACTGCTTTGTGGCGTTCAAGGACGGCAATCCCGACTCTCCCCCGGAGGCGCGCTACAGGGGCATCGCCCGCGGCCGGCCCGTTGGGAAGAAGGGACTGTACATCTTCGAGTCGCCCGACGGCATCCACTGGAAGCTGACGCGTAACGAGCCGGTGATCACCGAGGGCGCGTTTGATTCGCAGAACCTCGCCTTTTGGGACGCGCACACGCGGCAGTACCGCGAGTATCACCGCACCTTCGTCAACGGCGTACGCGCCATCATGACCGGCACATCGAGCGATTTCATCCACTGGACCAAGCCGGTGCTGCTAACATATCAGGAGGGGATTCCCATGCAGCACCTGTACACCAACGCCGTGCAGCCGTACGAGCGGGCGCCGCACCTGCTCATCGGTTTCCCCACGCGCTATCTGCCGGAGGAGGGACAGCGCGTCGAGCCGACCCTGATGATCAGCCGGGACGGGTTGCGCTTCCACCGGTGGCTCGAGCCGGTCGTGCCGGAATCGGCCCCGAAAGACCGCACCGGCAACCGGAGCAACTACATGACGTGGGGCCTTGTCGAGATCCCCGGCCGACCCAATCATCTCTCCGTGTATGCCACCGAGGCGTATTACACCGGCCCCGACAGCCGCGTGCGGCGGTTCGAATACCGGAAGGACGGCTTTGTTTCCTTGCGAGGCGATGCCCAAGGCGGCGCGCTCATCACCAAGCTCATCAAACTGGGCCGTCGGGCAGACCGCCTCACGCTCAACTACCGCGCGAACCAGGGCGGCCAAGTCCGCGTCGGCCTGTACCAGCCCAACGGCACCGCCATCCCCGGCCACTCACTCTCCGAGTGCCGACCCCTGACTGGCGATCAACTCAACCAAACCGTCATGTGGAAAAGCGTCAGCGGAAACATCGTCGGCAAAACCAACGCTGACATCAGCCACCTGCGCCGAAACCACCCAGCGGTGCGGCTGCGGTTTGAGTTGAAGAATGCGGACCTGTTTTCACTGCAATTCGAGCCGTGGCTTCGGTAGTCCGGAATTTTACACGGGATGGGGCGAATTAGGCTATAATCGAAAACACAGATTGTAATTGACTGCCTAAAATGTTTCACCTAATGTCAATGGCTGGTAGCGAAAGGGACTAATTATGACATCTTTATTAGTAACAGTAGTGGCATTGGTTGGCTTGGCGGTCCTTGTGGGCCTGTGGGTGATGGGGGTTTACAACGGGCTGGTCCGCAAGCGCAACGCCAAGGACAACAACTACTCGCAGATCGGCATCCAGCTAACGCGCAAGTACGAGCTGATTCCCAATCTTGTGAAATTGGTCAAGGGCTACATGAAACACGAGCGAACGACGCTGGAGGAAGTCATCCAGGCACGCAACATGGCCGCCAACGCCAACGCGGCCGTCAGTGCCAACCCAAGTGACCCTGAGGCGATGAAGCAGATGGTGGCCGCCGAGGGCACGCTGGGCGGCGTGATGGGACGCCTGTTCGCGCTGAGCGAGTCGTACCCCGACCTCAAGGCCAATCAAAACATGATGCAGTTGACCGAGGAACTGACCTCGACCGAAAACAAGGTCACCTTTGCCCGGCAGGCGTTCAACGACTCGGTGATGGGCTACAACAACGCGCTGCAGGTGTTCCCGGCTAACATGGTCGCCGGCATGTTTGGGTTCACGGAGGCGATCTTCTTCGAGGTCGAGGGCTTGGGGGATGTCGGCAAGGCCGTCGTCACCGCCGATCAAAAGAAGGACCTCGACATCTCGTTCGACGACATGTGATCCCGGCAACTCTGGACTTAGGGATCGCTCAACATGGATTTCTTTGAGCGCCAACATCAAGCCAAGAAAAAAACCGGCTATCTGGTTTTTCTTTTCTGCGTCTCAGTTCTGCTCATTTCCCTGCTGAACCATCTACTTATCGCCACGGTGATCGGAGCCTCCAGCGGGGCGGAAGGGGAGTTGGAATTTGTGACAGCCGCTTACACCGATCCGGTGCTCGCCGGCTTGGTTTTTCTGGGGACATTCGCCGTCATCGGCATGGCCGGGTTGTACCGGAAAAGCCAGCTGAGTGGCGGTGGTTCCAGCGTCGCGGCGATGATGGGTGGGCGGCTCGTCAACATGGCCACCATCGATCCCGACGAGCGCAAGCTGATGAATGTCGTCGAGGAAATGGCCATCGCCTCGAGCGTCCCGGTGCCGGAGGTGTATGTCATGGACGGCGAAGAGGCCATCAACGCCTTCGCCGCCGGTTACACGCTCGATGATGCCGTGATCGGCGTCACCGAGGGCTGCATGCGGCGGCTTCAACGCGATGAGTTGCAGGGCGTCATTGCCCATGAGTTCAGCCATATTCTCAATCAGGACATGCGGCTCAACCTCCGCTTGGTCACGGTGATTTTCGGCCTTGTTGCGCTGGCTGTCATCGGGCGTGTTTTGTTGCGAATTGGTTTTTATTCATCGCACGGTCGCAGTCGCCGGAGCAGCGAAAACGGGGGAGGCGGCGGTGCGCTCGCCATCGGCCTCATCGGCGTTGGCCTTATGGCCACGAGCGGGCTGGGCATCCTCATGGGCAATCTCATCAAGAGCGCCGTGTCGCGCCAGCGCGAATACCTCGCCGACTCTTCGGCGGTGCAGTTCACTCGCAACCCGGAAGGCCTGGCCGGAGCGCTGAAAAAGATCGGCGCACTCAGTGGCGGTTCGCGATTGCTCAACACCCCCAACGCAGCGGAGGCCAGCCACATGTTTTTTGGCAACGCAATGAGCAAGTCATGGTTTTCCATCACTTCCACGCATCCCCCGTTGCTGGAGCGGATTCTCTTGCTGGAACCCAGTTTTGACGGCGATTATTCCGAGGTGAAATTTGACGAAAGGCGATCGCCGACCGCCAAGCCGGTAGCAAGTGGACAGCAACCACTGCCGGGGATTCTGATTCCCGGCGTGGGCGATGCGCTTGGCCAAGCGCTTCCGCCGGTGGTCATGGGCTTGGCCGCAGCCGGCCAGGCGCAGGTTGAGGTTGCCTCGGTCGGGACCATCGCCGACTCCATCGGTAACCCGACCCCGCAACACGTTGATTTTGCCGCCGCGCTGCTCAAGTCATTGCCCGACGCGGTACGAGAGGCGGCGCGTGACACGCACGACGCCTGCGCGCTGATGTTCGCCCTGCTGCTCGACCCGAAAGACGGCACGGTGCAAAAAAAGCAGCTTGGCCAAGTGGAGGAACTTTTCGGCGAACAAATGGCCAAGGCCACCCTCAAGTTGAGCGGCGAGGTGGCCAAGCTCGATCCCCGCGCCAAGCTGCCGGTCGCCGACCTGGCTATTGGCGCGCTGCGGCGCATGGCAAGGGAGCAGTTCGATTCCTTCACCCACCTGCTGGAAACCTTGGCGGCGGCGGATGAGCAGATTGACCTGTTTGAATTCTCGCTATCCAAGCTGGTGATCCGCCATCTCGAACCGCACTTTTCGAAACAGCGCAAAAAATCCGCGCAATACTATTCGCTGAAAAAGTTGGGCCACGAGTGCAGCGTTTTGATTTCATCGCTGGCCTGCACAGCCGGCAGCGACGACGAAACCATCCAAGCTGCTTACGACGCAGGCGCAGTCCACCTCGCAGGCGCCACCAACTTAATCCAATTGCCTGCCGCTGAGTGTGGTTTACAGGAACTGGATCAAGCCCTCGGCGCCCTCGTGGGAGTCGCCCCGAACCTGAAGCGTCAACTCATCCAAGCCGCCGCTGCAACCGTCTCGGCCGACGGCTATTTGCAGATACAGGAAGCCGAGCTGCTCCGAGCCATCTCCGACTCGCTCGACTGTCCCATGCCGCCGCTGGCCATCGCGCTCGACACGGCTGCCTGACCGATGCCGGAGCCGATTAAACTTCCGGAAATGACGCCGGCGCCTTTGGAGGC